>JACDGQ010000188.1 GCA_013821615.1 Planctomycetota bacterium | reverse complement strand
CGGTACCACCGGCCACGCCTGCGACACCACCTGCCCGCACCACCGCCACGTGCCGCAGGGCTCGGGCTGGGGCGAAGAACCCACCGACCACCTCGGCTACCGCCGCGACGCGCGCGCGGCGAAGTTCCCCTATCTGAAGGCCATGCGCGAGCGCGTGCTGATCTTCGACGGCGGCTTCGGCACCGAGCTGTTCAAATTCGACCTCGCCCCGAGCGACCTCGGCACCGGCAAGCAGGACGGCTGCGTCGAGCTCATCCACCTGACCCGGCCGGAGATCGCCGGCAGCATCCACCGCAAGTACTTCGCGGCCGGCGCCGACGTGGTCGAGACCCACTCGTTCAACGCCTTCCCACATGCGCTGGTCGAGTTCGACCTCGCCGAACGTTCGGAAGAGCTCGCCGAACTCGCCGCGCGCGCCGCGCGCCAGGCCGCGGACGACTACTCGACTCCTGCCCGGCCGCGCTTCGTCGCGGGTGCGCTCGGCTCGGGCACCAAGATGATCAGCCTGGGCGCGATCAGCTGGGACGAGATGTTCGCGTCCTACCGCACCGGCGTGCGCGGGCTGCTGCGCGGCGGCGCCGACCTCATCCTCTTCGAGACCGCCCAGGACATCCTGCAGATCAAGTGCGCGGTGCTGGCGGCGCGCGCAGCGATGCGCGACATCGGCCGCGAGGTGCCGGTGCAGGCGCAGGTGACCATCGAGGCGACCGGCACCATGCTCACCGGCACCGACATCGCCGGCGCGCTGACCGCGCTCGAGTCGCTGCCCATCGACGTCATCGGCATGAACTGCGCCACCGGTCCGGACCTGATGGATTCGCACGTCCGCCACCTGGGCGAGCACGCCACGCGCTGGGTGTCGTGCCTGCCCAACGCCGGCCTGCCGCGCAACGTCGGCGGCAAGGCCGCCTACGACCTGACGCCGGACGAGCTCGCGCAGTGGCACGTGAAGTTCATCCGCGACTACGGCCTGAACGCGGTCGGCGGCTGCTGCGGCACCACCCCCGACCACATCCGCGCGGTGGCCAAGGCCATCCACGGCCTGACCCCGGGTCGCGCGCGCCGCGACGTCTACGCGCCGCCGTCGCTGTCCTCGCTCTACAGCAGCACGCCGCTCACGCAGGACGCCGGCATCCTGATCGTCGGCGAACGCACCAACTCGACCGGTTCGAAGGCGTTCCGCGAGCTGCTCTTCCAGGACCACTGGGACGGCATGGTCCACCTCGCCCAGGAACAGGTCGCCGAGGGCGCGCACGTGCTGGACGTCTCGGTGGCGTGGACCGGGCGCGACGAGAAGCGCGACATGGACGAGACGCTCAAGCGCTTCGCCACCGCCGTGACCATCCCGATCATGGTCGACACCACCCAGCTCGACGTGCTCGAGATCGCGCTCCAGCACCTCGGCGGCCGGGCGATCATCAACTCGGTCAACCTCGAGGACGGCGAGGAGAAGTTCGACAAGGTCTGCGAACTCGCCAAGCGCTACGGCGCCGCGCTGGTCGCCCTGACCATCGACGAGGACCGCGAGGCGGGCATGGCGAAGTCGGTGGAGCGCAAGCTGGCCATCGCCACGCGCATGTACGAGCGCATCACCAAGCACCACGGTCTGCCGGGCTCGGGCATCCTCTTCGACCTGCTGACCTTCCCCATCACCCAGGGCGACGAGGATACGCGCAAGCTCGGGGTATGGACGCTCGACGGCATCGAGCAGGTGCGCGCACGCTTCCCGGACGTCGGCTTCGTGCTCGGCCTGTCGAACGTGTCGTTCGGCGTCAAGCCCAACGCGCGCCAGGTGCTGAACTCGGTCTACCTCGACGAAGCGGTCAAGCGCGGCCTGACCAGCGCCATCCTCAACGCGGCCAAGATCAAGCCGGTCAACCAGATCCCGGCCGACGAGCTGAAGATGTCGCTCGACCTGATCTACGACCGGCGCGAGTTCGCGGCCGACGGCGAGTGCACCTACGACCCGCTGTTCCGCTTCGTCGACCACTTCACCAAGACCGTCGGCGCGGTCGCGCAGTCGGCCGACGCCGAGCTCGCCCTGACTATCGAAGAGCGCCTCAAACGGCGCATCATCGACGGCAAGAAGATCGGCGTCGAGAAGCACCTCGACGAGGCGCGCGCGACGTACACGCCCATCCAGATCATCAACGACCTGCTGCTCGACGGGATGAAGACCGTCGGGGAGCTGTTCGGCTCGGGCAAGATGCAGCTGCCGTTCGTGCTGCAGTCCGCCGCGTGCATGAAGGCCTGCGTCAAGCACCTCGAGCAGTTCATGGAGAAGATCGAAGGGCAGCAGAAGGGCACCATGGTGCTGGCCACGGTCAAGGGCGACGTCCACGACATCGGCAAGAACCTGGTCGACATCATCCTCTCCAACAACGGCTACAAGGTCGTCAACCTCGGCATCAAGCAGCCCATCGAGGACATCCTCAAGGCCGTGGACGAGCACCGCCCCGACGCCATCGGCATGTCCGGCCTGCTGGTCAAGTCGACGGTGGTGATGAAGGAGAACCTCGAGTACCTGGCGGCGCGCAAGCTGCCCTTCCAGGTCATCCTTGGCGGCGCCGCGCTCAACCGCGCCTACGTCGAGAACGATTTGCGCGCGATCTACAGCGCGGACTCCGTCGGCGCCGACGCCAAGGGCCACGCCCACCGCGTGTGGTACGCGGCCGATGCCTTCGACGGCCTGCAGCTGATGGACGAGCTGTGCGCGCAAATCCCCAAGGAGCGCTACAAGCTCACCACGCGCACCGCGCGCACGGCCAAGGTGCGCACCGCCAACGAGATCCTCGAGGAGAAGCTCGCGGCCGGGAAGGCCTACGTGCCTGCCGATGTGCCGGCGGCACCGCGCATTCCCAAGCCGCCGTTCTGGGGCCGGCGCCTGGTCGAGAGCGCCGAGCTCGACATCCCGACGATCACCCGCTACATCAACAAGAACGCGCTGTTCCGCGGCCAGTGGGGCTTCCGCCAGGGCCAGGAGCTGAGCCAGGCGCAGTGGCAGGAACTGGTCGACCGCGAAGCAGAACCGGTGTTCAAGCGCTGGGTCGAGCAGGCGACGCGCGAAAAGATGCTCGCGCCGCGCGTGGCCTACGGCTTCTGGCCCTGCGCCGCGCACGAGAACGACCTGATCGTCTTCGATCCGGAGAGCGGCGCCGAGCGCTGCCGCTTCAACCTGCCGCGCCAGATGGCCGAGAAGTCGCGCCACCTGTGCATCAGCGACTTCTTCCGCGCGCGCGGCGCCGCAGCGCTCGCCGACGAGGAGTCGTTCTTCCCGCCCGCCGCGTGGGCGGCCGGCGCGCGCGACGTGCTGCCGCTGCACGTGGTGACCATGGGTGCGGTCGCCTCCGAGCACTGCCAGCGCCTGTTCAAGGCCGACAACTACCAGGAATACCTGTATTTCTACGGACTCTCCGTCGAGACCGCCGAGGCCCTGGCCGAGTACTGGCACAAGCGCATCCGCCAGCAGCTCGGCATCGCCGGCGACGACGCCCTCGACCTCAAGGACCTCTTCACCCAGGGCTACCAGGGCAGCCGCTTCTCCTTCGGCTACCCCGCCTGCCCGCGCCTCGAGGATCAGCGCTTCCTGCAGGATCTCCTCCACTGGCAGGACATCGGCATCGAGCTCTCGGAGGAGTTCCAGCTGCATCCGGAGCAATCGACCTCGGCGATGATCGTGCATCATCCGGGGGCGAAGTATTTCAATTTGTGATGGCTGGCGGCTGACGGCAGGCGGCTGACAGCCGCAGGCGCACCGATGAGGTGCCATATTCTCGTCTGAGTCGAGCATGACCGACGCACTCCACGGCCAGATGTGGTAGGGGTTGCTCCCGCCGTCAGCTGCCAGCCGTCAGCCGTCAGCCAGAAGCAATCCCTCCCGTGCAAGCCCACCAGCACCGGCTAGCCTTCCTCCCATGACCACTCCCACCTCCGGCGGCGGCTGGCACGCCATCGGCTACACGCTGAAGAAGGCGCAGGAGGCGGGGCCGCTGGCGCTGTGGGCGGCGATGCGCTCGCGCAACGCGTGCAAGACCTGCGCGCTGGGCATGGGCGGGCAGCGCGGCGGCATGGTCAACGAGGAGGGGCGCTTCCCAGAGTTCTGCAAGAAGTCGGTGCAGGCGATGGTCGCCGACATGCAGCCCGCGATCCCGGCCCACCTGATCGCGGCGGCGAGCTTCGCGCGGCTGGCCGGGTACAGCCCGCGCCAGCTCGAGACCATGGGCCGGCTGGTGGTGCCGCTGGTCGCCGAGCGCGGCAGCGACCGCTACCGCGCCGCCACCTGGGAAGAGGCCGTGGAGCGCCTGGGCGCGGGTCTCGCGGCCACGCCGCCCGCCGAGAGCTTCTTCTACTTCAGCGGCCGCTCCTCGAACGAGGCCGGCTTCCTGCTGCAGCTGGTCGCGCGGCTGTTCGGCACCAACAACGTCAACAACTGCTCGTTCTACTGCCACCAGGCCTCCGGGGTCGGGCTCGGCGGCATGTTCGGCGCCAGCACCGGCACGGTCGCGCTGGAAGACCTCGACCACTGCGACCTGGTGGTGCTGGTCGGCGGCAACCCCGCCTCCAACCACCCGCGCCTGATGCGCTCGCTGATGTCACTCAAGCGGCGCGGCGGCACGGTCATCGTCGTCAACCCGGTGCGCGAGGTGGGCCTCGCCGCGTTCAAAGTGCCCTCAGATCCGCAGAGCATGCTGCTCGGCACCACCATCGCCGACTTCTTCGTGCAGCCGCACATCGGCGGCGACATCGCACTGTTCGCCGCGGTCGCCAAGGCGCTGCTCGCGCGCGAGGCCACTCTGCCGGGCGCGGTCGACCGCGCCTACCTCGCCGCCCATACCAGCGGCTGGGAGGAGCTCGAGGCTCAGCTGCGCGGTCTCGACGCCGCCGAGCTGGTGCGGCGCTCCGGCGTGGCCCAGGAGGTCATCGAGCGCGTCGCCGACTGTTATGTGCGCTCACGCGCGACGATCTTCGCCTGGGCGATGGGCATCACCCACCACCTGCACGGCGTCGACAACGTGCGCGTCCTGGCGGACCTCGCGCTGATGCGCGGCATGGTCGGGCGCAGCGGCGGCGGCCTGCTGCCGCTGCGCGGGCACTCCAACATCCAGGGCCTGGGCTCGGTGGGCGTGGCGCCGCAGCTCAAGGCGGCGCTGTTCGCCAATCTCGAGTCCCACTTGGGAGTGGCGCTGCCGACCGCGCCCGGCCTCGACACCATGGCATCGATGGAGCGCGCAGCCGCCGGCGGCATCCGCACCGCGTGGTGCCTGGGCGGCAACCTCTACGGCTCCAGTCCCGATGCGGCCTGGACCAGCAAAGCCTTCGCCGCCATCGACCAGGTGGTCTACCTCAACACCGCGCTCAACACCGGACATATCCACGGGCGCGGCAAGGAGACCTGGATCCTGCCGGTGCTGCCGCGCGACGAGGAGCCGCAGCCGACCACGCAGGAATCGATGTTCAGCTACGTGCGCCTGTCCGATGGCGGCGCCGCGCGCCATCCGGGTCCGCGCAGCGAGGTGCAGGTGATCGCGGCCCTGGCACAGCGCGTGTTCGCCGGGCGCAGCTCCATCGACTGGGCTGGACTCGAGGCGCACGGCAGCATCCGGCGCCTGATCGCCGCGGTGGTGCCCGGCTACGAGCAGCTCGCCGACATCGACCGCACACGCCAGGAGTTCCACGTCCCCGGACGCAGCCTGCATAGCCCGGCCTTCGCCACCCCCGACCAGCGCGCCCGGATGCAGCCCATCGCCCTGCCCGCCGACGCGGCGCCGGACGGCACCCTGCGCCTGATGACGGTGCGTTCCGAAGGGCAGTTCAACACCGTGGTCTACGAAGACACCGACCGCTACCGCGGCCAGGAGCGCCGCGATGTGCTGATGATCAGCCGCGCCGACCGCGAGCGCCTGGGCCTGGCCATCGACCAGCGCGTGACCGTGCGCAGCAGCACCGGCGCGCTGCCCGGGCAGCTGGTGCGCGAACTCGATGTGCGCCCCGGGAACGTGGTGATGTATTATCCCGAGGCCAACGTCCTGGTGCCGCGCGCCGTCGATCCGGAGTCGGGCACGCCGTCATTCAAGCACATCACGGTCACCATCGAGACGTGACCGCGGTCGGCGTCAGGCCGCGGAGATCGCCATCAGGTGGTTCAGCCGCAGCTGGGTCAGCTGGGTGATGGCCTGGCGGCTGACGCGCACCAGGTTGACCGGCACCGGCGCGCAGGCCTGGTTGAGGTGCAGCAGCCAGGCGACGGTCAGCGAGTTGATGTGTTCGTGCTCGCGCAGGTCGATCTCGACCGCGCTGGCCTCGACGCCGCGCAGCCACTCATGGGCGTCAGGGTCGCTCAGGAAGGGATGCTGGGCGAGCGACTTGCTCGGGCGCACCTGGACGCGGCCGCGATCGTCGAGGGTGATGAGCAGCGGCGACTCGCCGATCACCGTCGGCGGCGGCCCGGCCAGGCTGCCGGTGCGATCGCAGAGCTGGACGGCGATGCGCGCCGCCGGCGCCAGGCCGGTCAGGCGCACGAAGCCCCAGCG
>JACDGQ010000187.1 GCA_013821615.1 Planctomycetota bacterium | reverse complement strand
GCCGGCCGCGCGGATGCGCGCGGCGAGTTCGTCGAGACGGTCGCGTCTACGCGCGACCAGTACCAGGCGCACGTGTTCGGCGAGCGCCAGGGCGGTGGCCGCACCGATCCCCGACGACGCCCCGGTGATAATGACAACGCGGTTCATGGCCGACCCTTCAGCGATAGAAGATCACCCACACCACCACCAGCACCGGCAGCAGGATGGGCAGGGAATAGCGCAGGAACTGGAAGAAGCCCGGCACGGCGACCGCCGGCTCGCCGCGCTCATCGCGCACGGTCTCGGCGATGGCCTTGACCATGAAATTGGGACCGTTGCCGATGTAGGTCATGGCGCCCCAGAAGACCGAGGCCGCCGCGGCCGCGCCGAGCGAGTGCGCGATCACCGGATCGCTGGCGTGGCCGAGTTCGGCTGCGCTGACGCCGAACTGGCCTTCGAGGCCGGCGAGGAAGGCGATGAAGGTCGGGGCGTTGTCGAGCACCGCGGAGCATAGTCCGGTGCCGAAGTAGTACATGGACGGCGTCAGCGCCAGGCCGGCGATGGTGCCGGTCTGGGCCTCGTGGCGGATGAGCTCGAGCGCCGGCACCATGGTCGCGAAGATGCCGATGAAGAGCAGCGCGACCTCGCGCAGTGGCGCGAAGGTGAAGCCGTTCGCCTGGAGGTGCTCGCGCCGCGACCAGCGCCACGCCGCCATGCCGATGGCGATGAGCAGCAGTTCGCGCACGAAGCTGACGCGCTGACCGTGGAAGGGGATGCCCGGCACCCAGGGCAGGCGGCCGGGATCGAGGAACAGCACGCCGACGGTCAGCGCCATCAGCACCAGGTTGAGCCATCCCGACAACCACAGGATGCGGCCGCGGCGGGAGCCGATCGCTGGGCGGACGTCCGTGACGTGCACCCCGGCGACCGCCGCATTGCGGCGGTCGAAGGTCCAGAAGACCGCGAGCAGCAACCCCAGGCAGGTCAGCCAGGGCAGGAAATTGAGTTCGAGGAAGTGCAGGAAGTCGATGCCGCGCAGGTAGCCGAGCAGCAGCGGCGGGTCGCCGATCGGGGTCAGCGCGCCGCCGACATTGGAGACCAGGAAGATGAAAAACACGATGTGGTAAGGGCGTAGCCGGCCGCGGTTGACGCGCATGAACGGGCGGATCAGCAGCAGGGATGCACCGGTGGTGCCCACCAGGTTGCTGAGCACCGCGCCGCCGGCGAGCAGCAGCACGTTGGTCAGCGGGGTGCCGCCGATGTGCAGGCCGACGACGATGCCGCCCGAGCACACGTAGAGCGCGCCGATCAGGGTGATGAAGGATGCATACTCGAGCCCGGCGTGCGCCATCGGCGCCGCGTCGCCGAGGCCGATGAGATAGTAGGCGAGGGTGATCGCGCCCAGGCCGATCGCCACGTGCGGATACCAGTGGTGCCACCACCGCGGGGCCAGCACGGGACCGCCGGCGATCGCCAGCAGCAGGGCCGCGAAGGGCAGCAGGGACCACGCAGCGGGGAGGGCGTGGCCGGCCGCGGCCGGGTCAGTGCCGACGGCCTCCGCCCCCTGGAGGCAGAGTGCGGACGCGCCCAGCAGCAGCGCCGCCCGCACCACGGCGCCACCCGACGCGGCCACGGCCTCGAAAAGCAGGGGGCGGCGGGCGGACATGGCGACACCTTAGAGGACTCCGCTGCAAGCGCCACCCGGCGCCCCGGGCCCGTCGAGCGGCGCAGCGCGCAGCACTGGCGTGGCCGGCAAAGTCGTCCAAGCTCCCGCCACCGCGAGGCACCCATGATCCGCAAGAATCCCAACGGCGACCTGCCGGTCATCCATCCTTCCGCCTACGTCGACCAGACCGCGATCGTGTGCGGCAAGGTCTTCATCGGCGAGAACGTGTTCATCGGCCCCTACGTCGTGATCCGCGCCGACGAGGTCGACGCCAAGGGCGAGATGGAGCCGATCATCATCGGCGCCAACTCCAACATCCAGGACGGCGTGGTCATCCACAGCAAGGCCGGCGGCCTGGTGCGGGTCGGCGAATACTCGTCGATCGCCCACCGCTCGATCGTGCACGGACCGTGCGTACTCGGCGACCGCGTCTTCCTCGGCTTCAACAGCGTGGTGTTCAACTGTACCATCGGCAGCAATTCGGTGATCCGCCACAACAGCGTGGTCGAGAACTGCCACGTCCCGGAGAGCTTCCACATCCCCTCGACGACCAACGTCCACAACGACGAGGACCTGGCGCGCATCCCGCGGGTGAGCGCCGACATCACCTCGTTCTCGGAGAGCGTGGCGATCACCAACCTCGAGCTGGTCAAGGGCTACAAGAAGCTGTCGAATGAATTCTGATGGCTGATGGCTGATGGCTGATGGCTGATGGCTGATGGCTGATGGCTGACACTGACGCTGACAGCCGATTGAACAGGAGACGTGGAGACGCGAAGATCAGAAGAGGAGACGGTGCGGAGGGCATTGGAATCCGCAAAGTCGGCACATCACCCTCGGGCACCAGGATCACCAGCTGGCATCGGCCCCACCCAGCTCGTCCTCTTCTCTTCTCCCCTCCGCGTCTCCGCGTCTCCTGTTCTATCCGCAGTCTGCAGTCAGCAGTCTGCAGTCTGCAGTCAGCCGTCAGCCGTCAGCCGTCAGCCAAAGATCTTCTGCTGCACCCCCCACGGGCTGCGGAAGGCGCCCGTATTCAGTTCCGGCCAGCGCTCGGCCAGGCCGGCGCGGCGGCGGGCCACAGTGAACAAGTCGGCGATCTGCTGGGCGAACACGCCTGCGCCGGTCATGCGCGTGGCGAAGTCGGCGTCGTAGAGACCGCCGCCGCGCATGGCGCGCATGCGGTTCAGGATCTTGTCCTTGGCGAGCGGCTGGTGGTCGCCAAGCCAGGTCTCGAACAGCGCCTTCACGCCGTGCGGCAGGCGCAGCAGGGTGTAGCCGGCATGACCGGCCCCGGCAGCCGCCGCCGCGGCGAGGATGGCGGGGATCTCGTGATCGGTGAGACCGGGGATGACCGGCGCGATGTTGACGCCGACCGGGATGCCGGCGTCGGCCAGGGTGCGGATCGCGGCCAGGCGCGCGGCGGGCGACGAGGCGCGCGGCTCGAGGGTGCGCGCCAGTTCCGGCCGCAAGGTGGTCACGGTGATGGTGACCAGGGCGGCGCCGTCGGCGGCGAGCCGCGCGAGCACGTCGCGATCGCGCGTGACCAGGTGATTCTTGGTGATGATGCCGACCGGATTGCGGAACTCGGCGAGCACCTCGAGGCAGGCGCGCGTCAGGCGCAGGTCGCGCTCGATCGGCTGGTAGCAGTCGGTGACGCCGCTCGCCGCGATGATGCGCGGACGCCAGCCGGGGGCCGCCAGCGCGGCGCGCAGCAGCGCCGGGGCGCGGCGTTTGACCAGGATGCGGGTCTCGAAGTCGAGCCCCGCCGACATCCCGAGGTATTCGTGGGTGGGCCGCGCATAGCAGTACACGCAGCCGTGCTCGCAGCCGCGGTACGGATTGATGCTGGTGTCGAAGCCGATGTCGGGGCTGTCGTTGTGCGCCAGGATGCCCTGGGTGTCATCGTCGAGCAGCACGGTCTCAGGCGACGGGTCCTGGGCATGGTCCCATTCGGGATCGGGCTGGTGACGCGTGGACTCGAAGCGGTTGCCGGGGTTGTCCGAGACGCCCCGCCCGCGGTGCGCCGCTCGCGAGAGCAGTTGCTGGGGCGCGGGATCACCGTCGTCGAGTTCCATGCCGGTCGATCGTGGCCCTTGCCTGCGATGGGTCAATAACAACCCATCGCTGCATGGCGGGCACCCACAGGGACAGCGGCGCACCTACGATCCAGCTTCTCCGCCCTTGCGCATCCGCCGCTGCAACATGCTCAGGAAGACGTTATCCGGATTCGTGGTATTGCCCGCCAGCAGCGAGATGATCCCGCGGTAGACGCCGACCTCACGCGTCTCCGAGAAGAACAGGTTGTCGATGAAATGGCCGTCGTACCACAAGCGGATGAAGCCGATGAAGGTGGCGAGGTCGTGGTCGGTCTGGGCTCGCCAGCTGGCGAGATCGACGTCCGCGCCGTGCTCTGCAAGACGCTTGCCCAGGTGCCACCCCGCGCGCGTCGCGAGCAGCACGCCCGACGAGAAGATCGGATCGGCGAAGCCGCCGGCGTCGCCGATCAGCGCCCAGCGCCGGCCGACGCGCTGACGGACGCGGTAGCTGATGTTGGGCGTGGCCCGTACCGGCTCCGGCACCTGGCCGGCGAGGCGCGCACCATATTCGGGGAAGTGCACGAGGTTGTTGCGGAAGACCTCTGCGGGCGATCCGCCCTTGATCACCGCGTCGCGCTTCAGCACCATGCCGACCGACCATTTCGCGTCGGGTGCGAGCGGGATCGCCCACGCCCAGCCGGCCTCGCCCTTGGCGATCGAGATGTCGCCGCGCTCTGCGCCCGGGGCGAGCGGGATGGCGCCGACGTGGCCATAGACCGCGGCGCGCATCAGGTCGCCCTCGCGATCGACCAGGCCGAGCTGCCGCCCGAGCAGGGTCTCGCGCCCGGAGGCGTCGATGACGAAATCGACGGCGGTCGCGCCGTGGTCGTGGTGGATGACCGGCTGGCCCCGTTCGGGCAGGTCGACGCGCTGCACGCGCACCGGACAATGCAGTTGCGCACCCGAGGCCACCGCGTGCTGCAACAGCATGTGGTCGAAGCGCGCGCGTTCGACCTGATGGATCCCGGGCGGATCGCCGGGCAGCCCGTCGGCGAACGGGAAGCGGCAGGTGCGCCCGGTGCCGGCCTGCTCGAAATGCGCGGCCAGCTTCGGCGTGTAGCCGTGGCTCGCGAAGATGTCGCGGCCCAGGCCGAGATCCTCGTAGATCGGCAGGTTGCAGGGCAGCAGGCTCTCGCCGATGTGGAAGCGTGGGAAGACTTCGGCCTCCCACACCTCGACCTGATGGCCGGCGCGCGCCAGGGTCGCCGCCGCCACCGCCCCGCCCGGACCGC
Organism: Planctomycetota bacterium; assembly: GCA_013821615.1. Taxonomy (GTDB): domain Bacteria; phylum Planctomycetota; class UBA11346; order UBA11346; family UBA11346; genus BOG-1363. Next base: position 1,577 of record JACDGQ010000187.1, on the reverse strand, counting down.
CGCCGATGATGCCGATGCGCATGCGCTCTCCGCACGCGGACTGTGCGGGCGCGAGCCGGGAGGCGCAAGGGGTGGGGGCCTGATGGCTGTTGGCTGATGGCGAGGCCGGCTTCAGCCATTGTTGGAGACAGACCAGGCACTGCGAACCGGTTTCTGCCGAGAACAGGGATCAATCAGCCACCAGCCATCACCCTCTCCAACACCCCCCTCCCACGGCAAATGCAGCATCAAATGCCCTAAAACCGTATGGCACTCGGGCGTTTTGGCGCTAGGCTGGCATGGAACCGTTCCGGAGTCCCCCATGAAGCCCGTCCACACCGTCGCCCCGTTCTACGAGTCCCTGCGCGCGGAACTGCTGAGCTGGGGCACCAAGGGCAGCATCAAGACCCCGGAAGCCTGTATCGAGCGCCTGAAGCAGTGGAAGCGCGAGACCGTGCCCGGCCCGCTGTTGACCCGCATCAGCGTCGAGGTGCGCGGCAACCGTGTGCGCGCGCTGCTGGCGATGGCGCCGCCGATCACCGACGAGACGCTCTGAACGAGGCGCTCACAGGCGTGCGATTTTCGCCGCCGAAGAGCCGTCGTGGAAGGTTGTGAAAGCGCCTTTCAACCCCAATACGCGTAGAAATTGTGCCACTGCTGCGGGTGCTTGCGGACCTCCAGCTCCAGCCGGCGGGCCCAGCGCTGCGCCACCACGCCCAGGGCGGCGTCGCGGGCGCGGCCGCGGGCGGGCAGAGTGATGGTCCAGGGCGGGTCGACGCGCATCTCATAGCGGTCCAGAGCGGTCTTGACCATGAAGCTGACGATGATCGGCGCACCGGTCAGGGCCGCGGCCAGGAAGGGGCCGGTGGGCATGCGCACGGTGCCGCCGAGGAAGCGCACCGGTATCGATGGCTGGTGGTCGGCGACGCGGTCGCCGTGCATGCACACCAGGCCGCCCGTCGTCAGGGCGGCGCGGATGGCGAGAGCCGCGCCGATGCCATCTTGCGCGTCGATGATGCGCACGTGGGTACCGCGCAGCAGGCGGTCGAGATAGGCCTGGACCTCGGCGTCCTCCTGGCGGGCCATCACCAGGTGCAGGCTGCCCGCCTCGGGGGACAGCCTGCGCAGGTAATAACTGCACAGCTCCCAGTTGCCGAAGTGCGCGGACAGCAGGATGCAGCCGCGGCCCTGCGCACGCAGCGCACGCAGGCCTTCGCCACCGCACTGCTGGAGGGTGAAGCGGCCCGGCCGCCACGCGACCATCAGGCGGTCGCCGAGGATGCGGCCGAAGCTGGCGAGCTGGCGCCACACCGACAACACCAGCGCGCCGGTGCCGGCGCGCGGGCGCAGTCGCCGCCAGTAGTCGAGCTGGTGGAAGCAGGTGCGCCCGCCGATCAGCAGGAAGGCCAGGCCCGCCAGGTACGAGAACGCCCAGGCACCGCGCACGCCCATCAGCGGCAGCAGGCGCGAACCCACGCGGAAGAGCAGCAGGCCACCCAGGCTGCGGCCGCTCCAACGGCGGGCGCTGCCGACGCGGACCGTCGCAGCGGGAGGCGCGACAGGGAGTGGCGCGGGCGACATGGCGGGCAGGGTGGGTG
>JACDGQ010000186.1 GCA_013821615.1 Planctomycetota bacterium | reverse complement strand
CCGCGAACCAGCGCGCGAGACCCAGCCCTGCGAGCATGGTGCGGGTCATGGCGTCGGGCTTGTTGGTCGCGACCGCCAGCGTCCAGCCGGCCGCCTGCAGGGCCGCGAGCAGCGCGACGATGCCCGGGTAGACCACCGTGTCGACGCAGCAGTGCGCACCGTAGAACTCTTCGAAGGCGGCCAGCGCGCGCGCGCGGCCGGCCGCGTCGGCTTCCGGCGTCATGCGCTCGATGAGCCTGGCCGCGCCATCGCCGACGAAGGCGACCACGGTGTCCAGTGCGTGCGGAGCTAAGCCGAGCGCGGCGCGCGCATGGTTGGCCGCGCGCGCGATGTCGGCGCGGCTGTCGACCAGGGTGCCGTCGAGATCGAAGATGGCGAGGCGGTCCACGGCCTCAGGCGCGCGTGTCGTTGTCGTTCTCGTCCCACTCGCCACTCGTCGCCACGTCTTCCGGCGGCGGGATCACGGCCATCGCGAAGATCGTCAGATCGTCCTCGAGCAGGCCTCGCACGTACGCCTGCACGTCCTTGGCGACCCCGTCGACCAGTTCCTGGAGCGAGCCGTTGCACTGGCGGAAGATGCTGCTGTAGAAGCCGGCCTCGCCGAACTCGACGCCCTGGGTGTCCATCGCCTCGGTGACGCCATCGGTGTACTGGACGAGCAGGTCGCCGGACTGCAGCTGCACGATCTCGACGTGGATGCTGTTGGCGAACACCGAGCTGGGCGCCAGGCCGATGGCCATGCCCGGGCGGCCGACGCGGCGCATCACGGTGTCGTTCTCGAGATTCATCAGGATGCCGGAATGGTGGCCGGCGCGGACGCACTGCAGGGTGCCCGCGATGGGGTCGAGCTGGCCGGCGAACATGGTGATGAACTGGCCGGGCAGCAGGTCGGCGCGGATCTCGTCGTTGAACTGGATGAGCAGCCCGGTGACGCTGGTCGCGGTGCGCGCCAGGAAGCGGATGGTCTTGAGCGCGGTCGCGACCACCAGGGCGGCCTGCATGCCGTGACCGCTGACGTCGCCGACGAAGAACATCAGGTCGCCGCTGTGCATGGTGATGACTTCGTAGAAGTCACCGCTGACGCCAGCCTGCGGGGTGAAGTGCACGGCCAGGTCGTAGCCATCGAGGTCGGGCAGCGCCGACAGCATGTTCTGCTGGACGTTGCGCGCCTTCTCCATGTCGATGCTGAGGCCGGTGTCGGTCGACTTGCCGACGTTGGCATCGCTGCGCGTCAGGCCCAGCGCCTGGACCTTGCTGGCGAGCGACTGGCTGTCGAGCAGGCGGCCGCTCGCCGCCGGCGGGCAGGTGCACAGCACGCGCGCCATCGCGGTGATGGTGGTCGCGGTGATCTTGCCGTCTTCGCGCACGATGTCGGCGACCAGCTCGCCGTTGAAGGGGTTGAGCCAGCGGCCGTCCTTGCCGAAGATGCGCAGGCGCGGCTCCGACGGCAGCAGGCGCATCAGGTCGATGCGCCAGCGCACGATCTCGAGCTGCATGCGCGGCAGCGGGTCGCGGTCGCGCCACGAACCGCTGTCCATGAGGTGGGCGCGGGCGGCTTCGAGGCGGCCCTGAGCGGCCGGCACGGCCTGGCCGGTATAGGGATCGATCCAGTGGTTGTCCCCGGTCATGACCATGAAAGCCGGGTCGGTCTCGAGGCGGCGCAGGATGTCGGTGGTCAGCGGCCGGCGCTGCAGCGGTATGGACTTGCTCTGCGCGGGCATCGGCGGGGCGGCCCGGCGGACCTGCTGGTGCGTGCCCGAGGTGCGGCCAGGAGCATAACGGCTCTGTGGCCGTCCCGTGGGCTGCGGTCTGCGGGGTTTGATCGACATCAGGGTTTCTTGCCCATCATGTTTACCTGTCCCCCCGATGCGGTCAATGAGCCCCTAAGCGGTTGCAGCTGCACTGTCCATCGCGGGCAGACCCAAGGTGGGAGCGGCGCGCCAAACGGCCTGCCAAAGCAGGCATACGCGAGCACTCAGCCGAGCCCGGCCGCCCGGCGCAGGCGGTCATTGATACCCAGGCCGAGTGCGACATTTGGAACGCTTTCGGCCACCATCGCCCGCGCGCCGCAGGCATCGAGCCGGCGCATCGCCGCGAACAGCCCCGCTGCCGCTTCGGCGAGGTCGCCGCGCTGACTAAGGATCTCGAGCCGCCCGGCCCCGGCCGGCAGGCCCTCGCCACGCCAGCTCAGGTAGGCGAGGCCCTCCCCCTCCGGCCAAGGCTGCCCAAGATCCTTGAGGGTGAGCGGGATCACCGGGGCGTAGTGGCTGGCGAGCAGTCCGGGCGCCGGCAGGGCCAGGCTGGCATCGCGCGCCGCGCGGTCGGCCACGGCCACCGGTTCGCCAAGGATGGCCTCCAGCGCCTCGCGCGTCAGGCCGCCCGGACGCAGGATGATGGGCGCCGGATCCGGCAGCAGCACGGTGCTCTCGATGCCGATCCGGCACGGGCCGCCGTCGAGCACCACCGCGACTGCGTCGGCGAGCTGCTCACGCACGTGCGCCGCCGTGGTCGGGCTGATCCTGCCGAAGCGGTTGGCGCTGGGCGCGGCCAACGGCAGCCCGGCGGCGCGGATCAGGGCCAGGGCCAGGGGATGGTCGGGACAACGCACGCCGACCGTGTCGAGACCGCTGGTGACCACGTCGGGGATCGCCGGCAGGCGCGGCAGCACCAGCGTCAGCGGCCCCGGCCAGCACTGCTGCGCGAGCAGTCGCGCGCGCGCGCTCGGCCGCGCCACCGCCCACGCCTGTTCCGCGTCCGCGACGTGCACGATCAGCGGATCGAAGCTCGGCCGCCCCTTGGCCGCGAAGATCGCCAACACCGCCCGCGCGTCGAGCGCGTTCGCCGCCAGTCCGTAGACCGTCTCCGTGGGCATGCCGACCAGCCGGCCCGCGCGCAGCGCGGCCGCGGCCGCGGCGATCTCGGCGCTGGGATCGTTCATTGCCGCGGAGTCTGGCCGCTTCCAGGGTTTGCCAAGCCCGAGGCCGTTCGACAGCTGATAGAACAGGAGGGCGCGGAGGCGCGGAGGAAGAGGGAGCGAGCTGAAGGGACTCGAGGACTGGCGCCCGCCCGGTCGCTTCCAATGGAGCCGTCCTCCGCGCCCTCCTGTTCTATCGACTGTCCATTCTTCCGACTTCCGGACTTCCGGACTTCCGGACCCTCCCCTAGTACGCGTAATCCAGCACGATCACGTCCTCGACATGCGCGCGGAAGCCGGCCACCGCCTGCTGATGCGCGGGGTGCGACTGGTACGCTTCGCGCGCCGCGGCGTCGAGGAAGGTCACGGTCAGGCCGGTGTGGAAGCCCTTGCCCTTGCCCTCGGGGCTGTTCTGGGCGCCCACGGTCAAGGCGATGATGCCCGGGATGGTGTCACGCAGGGCAGCGAGGGCGGCGCACGCCGCGGCCTGATCGGCGGTGGTGGTGGCGGGCTTCCACTTGAACAGGACGAGGTGCTGGATCATGCGGTCGTCCCTCTCGCTCACAGCGCGGCGCGGATGCGCTTGAGCGCCTGCAGCATGTAGGTGGTGGCGATGTGCGGCACGCCCTCGCCCCAGCGCTTCTCGCTGTTCATCCAGATCATCCCGCCGGCCGCGTCGCCGCCGACCTTGGCCGGGATGGCGCTGGCCTTGATGACCGCGAAGAGGTCGGCGCGCCAGTCGACGTCCTTGCCGTCGCTGGTCTGGAAGCCCTTGGTGCCGAGCAGGCCGAAGGTGCGCGACATGATGCCGTGGTAGTAGATCAGGCCCTGGCGCTCCAGTGCTTTGCTCATGCCCGGATTGCCGTCGAAGCGGTAGTGGCCCTTGACCCAGCCACAGGCCGCGGCGACGCGCGGGTCCTCGGGCTTGAGGTCGAGCGACAGGTACGCGGAGATCAACGCGTAGGTCATGCTACCATAGCTGTTGAGCACACCCTTGGCGGCCTGCTCCGCGCCGGCCTTCTTGTCCGCATCGCTGGCCCACGAGCCGCCTGCGTGACTCTCCTTCGGGCTGTACGCGGCGCCGCCGTCGCTGCTGCCGTTCTTCGCCCACGGCTGGTCGTTGACCGCGCTCAGGTTCTGGCAGCGCTCGAGGAATTTGAGCGCGGCCAGCAGGTGCGGATCGCTGGCCGGCACGCCGCTCGCGCGCAGGGCCTGCACGCCGATCACCGTGGTCTCGACGTTCTCGTCGCCCGGCTTGTCGTCGCCGTAGCCGAGGCCGCCGACCGCGGTGTCCTTGGGGTCGTGGTTCTGGATGCCGAACAGGTAGTTCTGCGCAGCGGTGATGGTGGCCGCGTCCTCGCTGTGGGTGGCGAGCAGCGCCAGCATGGTCAGCGAGGTGCCGTAGTCGCCCAGGCCTTCAGCCCGATCGTAGAAGCCGCCATCCTTCTGGCGGTAGGTCTTGAGCAGCGCCAGCGCCTTGACGATGTGCGGATCATCGGCCGCGACGCCACCCGGGGTCTGCACCAGGGCGGCCACGGCCAGGCCGGTGAGGCCGACCACGAATTCCTTGCCGGGGATGAACGAACCGCTGGCCTGCTGCTGCTCGAGCAGCCAGCCCTGGGCCTTGGCGATGAGCGCGTCGACTTCGCCGGCCGTGGGCAGCGGCTCGGCGGCGCCGACAGGCATTGCAAGCGCGAGCAGTGCGGCGGCCGGGAGCGCAAGCCGAGCGAACGCAGCTTGTGCGGAGGAGGCGAGGGTTCTGAAGGTGGCGAAGGACATATGGTCTCCGGGCCGGCGAGCCTAGACCCGGGTGCATTCCCCGTCCAGTACCGGTGCACCGGGTGTGCAGCACAAAACGCGCCGGGCGCAGGGGCCACGAGGAGGGTCGGCTGTCCAGAATGGTAGCAGCGGCGAAAGCGGCTGCGCACGTCTTCGGCAGCGGTTCAGGCGCTCCTGTCGAGGAGCGTGCCGGTGCGGACGGTCGCGGCGGAGGGCTGGTAGCTGCCCAGCACCTTGGCCACGACGGCGGTCTGGCGCTGCAGCTCGGCGAGCTGGCGCTGGGCGTCGGCGGCGATCGCCGCGGCCGCCGACGCCACCGCCAGATCCTGCGACGAGGGGTCTGCCGGGGCGAGCGCGGCGGCGCGCACCCGCTCCATCCTGACGATGGTGGCGGCCGGATCGCCGGACACGGCCGAGACGTCGACCGAGACCTCCCCGCCGACCGCATAAGCATGACCGTCCGGCCCTACCTGGTAGTCGAGGCGGGCCGCGCCGACCAGGTTCCCGCCCGCCGCCTGATGGGCGGCCTCGTGGGCGCGCACGTCACGATCGCGGCGCGCGAGCTGGGCGATCAGCTGGGTATCGATGCGCGCCGTCGCGTCGTCCGGCTGGTCGTCGTGCGCACCGATGGTCGCGCTGTCCTTGCCGTCTTGGCGGTCATCCTTGCCGGTCCTCGAGGCATCCGTGCGGTCACCGCTGGGGGTGGATCCGCCGTCCCTGCCGCCAGCCACCCTGTCAGGCGGAGATCCTGCCGGCAACGCGTTGTCCTCACCTGCCGCCTGACGCTGCTCCAGGGTCCGCCCGATGAAGGGGACGGCCGGGGCGCCGGTGGCGGGAGATCGGACAATGAGCATCGGCAGGCAGCCTCGCGACTTGAGGCCAAAATAACCGCTGCTGCACAGTGGAGAAGCCAGGACCAGGCAACCTGGGACGGTCAACGCGCAGCGTGCAGGCTCACGGCGATGCTTCGGCACGCGGCCAACGACTGGCGAGGCGATCAGCCCTCGACCAGCCGCCGCACCCGCCCGAGCACCCCGTCCGTCAACCCCGGGAACAATGTCGCCAGCGAGGCGGCCAGGCGCGAGGGCAGGTGGCTCCACAGTTCGGGCGCGGGGTGGACGATGCCGCGCACCATGCAGGCGGCGACGGTGGCGGCGCTCTGGCGCACCTCGAGGCGGCCGGGCGGCAGCATGGTGCGCGTGCTGCGCTCCTGCGCCACGGCCTTGAACTCGGTGTCGGTGCCGACCGGCAGCATCGCCGAAGCGACCACGCCGGTGCCGGCCAGTTCGACGCGCAGGGCCTCGACCAGCGAGAGCTGGGCGGCCTTGGTCGCGGCATAGGCACCGAGGTCGGGCAGCGCGCGGCGTGCGAGGCATGACGAGACCACCAGGATCTGCCCGCGACAACCCTGGCGGCGCTCCTGGGCGAGCATCAGCGGCAGCGCCGCGCGGATGCACTCGCTGGTGCCGCCGAGATTGATCGCCAGCAGCTCGCGCCACTCCGCCGCGCTGGTGTCGGCGACGCTACGCAGGAAGGCGAAGCCGGCGTTGCACACCAGCGTGTCGAGGCGCCCGAAGCGCGCGTGCGCGGCCGCGACGAAGGCGGCGCAGTCCGCGGGCTGCGCCACGTCGGTGCGCACGCACAGGTGGCCACCGCCGAGTTCACCGTTCAAGGCCTCGAGCAGCTCGAGGCGGCGCGCCGCGAGCACCAGGCGCGCGCCGGCGGCCGCCAGTTCGATGGCCAGCGCCCTGCCGATGCCGGCGCTGGCGCCGGTGATGGCGACGACCATGCCGTTGAGATCCCGAGCCTGGCGTATCATGGGTGACGTCGTCGGAATCGGGGCAAGGAGCGCAACCGGTTACACGGAGCTCGAGGTGCGGAGTGCGGAGT
>JACDGQ010000185.1 GCA_013821615.1 Planctomycetota bacterium | reverse complement strand
ATGAATTCGCGTCGTTCGGTCATGGGGCAAGTCTTGATCCAGGGCATGGGCACCTCCAGACCAAGGAGACGCATGTCACCCATGTCCCCGGTTCGGAGTGTTACCTATGTCCCCGGTTCATACCCGGCTGTCAGCTGTCAGCTGTCAGCCGCCAGCCGCCAGCCGTCAGCCGTCCTACAACCTCATCCGCCACCACCGCCATGCCCCCACCATGAACAGGGCCACGATCACCACGACGCTGAGCACGGCGGCGTTGACGGTGCTGCTGACCAGCAGACGCACGAGCAGGCCGTGGGCGACGATCGGGATGAGGGTGTAGCCGAGCGAGGAGATGATCAGCGTGGCGATGTTGCCGCGGCGGTCGAAGCGGATGAAGCCGGGCAGCGCGAAGAGCAGGCAGAGCGGCGCGAGCAGGGCGAAGGAGATGCGCAGGTTGATCTTGCCCCAGGCCTTGTTGGCGTGGCTGGCGAGCAGCTCGCTGCTGGTCTTGTCGTTGTCCGACTTGAGCAGTACGGCGAGCTGGTCCGGATCAGGCGTGAGCGCGATGCCGGCCTCTGCGACTGTGCATTCCTGGTGCCGATCGATCGTGGAACTGTGCACCACGACCGCCTCGGCGAGGCGCCAGGCGTCGTCGCGCCAGAACAGGCGTTCGGCGAGGAGCATGGTCGATTCGGTGCGAGCGCCATCCGCGCCGAACACGCCGACCTGGCGGTACTCACCGACATCGGGCCACGCCTGCATCACCGCCCAGAAATGATCCCCCTCCTGCCAACCGACCGAGCGGGCGCGCTCCTCGTCCGCCTTCAGGCTGCCGACCATGCGCTGGCGGCTGAGCTCGGCCAGCCGCGCGAGGCGCGGGTTGACCTGGTCCTTGAGCACGAACCCGAGCGCGCCGACGGCCACCGCCAGCAGCAGCATGCCGGTGAAGACCCGTCGCGGCGCGATGCCGGCCGCGGCCAGGGCGACCAGGGTGCCCTGGCGCAGCATCGGCGCGGCGGTGAGCAGCCCCGCCACCGCGGTCGACAGCGGCAGCCAGATGGTCATGAACTCAGGAAAGCGGTAGAGGTAGAACTCGATCAGGAACAGGCTGCGCCCGTGCGCGATGGCGCCGATGTAATCCCCCATCTTGCCGATGAAGTCGCCGATGAAGATCAGGAAGATGCCGAGCAGCAGGACCAGCGCCCAGCGCGTGAAGGCGGCTTCGATGACGTTGCGGTCGAGGATCTTCACTTGGGACCCCAGTGCCACAGCCCGCTGATGAATTCGCGTGCCCGGGTAGGGTTCCACGTCAGGAAGGCGCCGAAGGCGGTGAGCAGCATCGCCGGCGGCCACAGCAGCCAAGCCGGGTGCATCTGCGGCAGGTCGACGCCGTTCTTCACGTAACCGATCGCCGGGTAGGTGAAGAGCACCACCACCACCACCATGATCACCACCCCGAGCAGGTTCTGCGAGGTGCCCCAGGTCATGCCCAGGCCGATCGCCAGGAAGGCGTAGGCGATCATCGCCACCGGGATGAAGCAGCGCACCTGCAGGGCGAGCCGGGCGTTGTTGAAGATCGATAGGTGCTTCGGATCCTTGGGTTTTTTCAGCAGCTCGATGACGGCCCACGTGGACATCGCATCGGGCTCGGTCTTGCCGGATTCGCTGTCCTCATCCTCGAGCAGGTAGTCGTAACGCGTCATCTCTGCGGCGAGGAAGCGACCGTTCGCGCTGCGCTGCATCAGCTGCACCGCCTCGAACTCCATCTGGATGCCCTTGCGTCCCAGCACCCAGTGCGCGTCGGGCGCGAACGCCGCGGTGAGGTCGCCGTTGCGGTTGATGAGCGCGTGGACGTTGCGCATGCGCCCGCCGTTGACCGACTCGACCCACAGGCTGACGTCCTTCTTCTGCAGGATCGGGTCGCCGTTGGCGACGCTCTGCGCGAGCGCGGTCGGCAGCAGCTTGCCCTTGCTGGCGCGGATCTCGGCGACCGCCTGCGGCAGCACCAGGTTGGTGAGCGCGCCGCACAGCACCACGCCGAGCAGGATCAGCGGCAGCAGCCGGCGCACCACCGCCAGGTGGCTGACCCCGCAGGCGGCGAGCGCGCGCAGCTCGCCCTCCTGGTTCATCGCGCCCAGTCCGACCAGCAGCGCGGTGGCCAGCGCCAGGGGCAGGGAGATGGGCAGGGCGAACAGGAACATCGACGAGATCACCGGCAACGTCGCCTCTGGCGGCACGCCACGCCCGATCAGCACGCCGAGCTGGCCGCCGACGATGACGCCGACGAAGACCAGCAGCAGGAACAGGCAGCGCCCGCCGATCTGCTTCCACAGGTGGCGCGAGAGGGTGTCGATCATGCGTGCTGCACCGCGTCCGGCAGCCGCGACGTGGTGACCGGGAAGGCGCGGCCGGGCAGCGCGGTGCGGCACCACGCGCGCAGCGGCAGCGTGCCGGCGAGCCGGCGCGCGGCCTCGGCCATGGTGACGATGCCACCGAATTCGGCGAGGCGCGGCAGCAGGCGCTCGAGCACCGGCAGGTAGGGCCCGCCCTCGACCTCGGCGTGCAGGGTGAGCACGGTCAGCGCGGTCGGCTGGCGCAGACCGGCGAGCAGGGCGTCCGCCAGGGCCTGCTCGCCGTGCACGCCGCCGGCGAGCAGCTCCTCCAGGCAGGGGCCGGTGCCAGGCAGCTGCGGAATGCGCAGCTCGCGCCCGTGCACCGCCAGCCGGCAGGGCACGCCGCCGCGCAGGTCGCTGGCGTACTGGAAGGGATAGCCGTCCTGGATGCGCAGCGACTCGGGCGTGGTCATCCACGACGGCGCGCCGATGCCGGCCGGATCATGGCCGGTCAGCGCGCGGTACGCCGCCAGCGAGCGGTCGTAGTGGGCGCGGATGCGCGCGGTCTTGAAGCGCGGCAGGTCGTCCTGCCAGCTGCGGTGGTCCCAGGCGTGGATGGCGGCCTCGTGGCCCTCGGCCTCGAGCCGGCGCACTATTTCGGGGAAGGCGGTGGCGATCGGCCGAGCCGGCAGCAGCGTGCCCGAAAGGATGGTCCGCCAGCCGTACAGCGAGGGCGCGCCGGTGGTCAGCATCTTCTGCGCGAAGCGCGGCTTGCGCATCTGCAGGATGGCGCGCCCCGAACGGTCCGGTCCCATCGACAGGAAGAACGTGCCCGGCACGCCGTGCCGCTTCAGGCAGTCGAGCAGGCACGGCACGCCGGTGCGCATGCCGTCGTGGGTGTCGATGTCGATCTTGAGCGAGAGCACGGTCAGAAAGTCCGGAAGTCCGGAAGTCCGGAAGTCCGGAAGTCTCGTGGGAGATGGACGCGCGCGTGATCCCACGATCCGTTGTTCGACGGTGCGGCGCCCGAACGCCCAACACACCAGGTATTCCAGGACTTCCGGACTTCCGGACTTCCGGACTTCCGGACAGAGGCAATCATAATGGCCCCTTATTGCTGACCAGGATCGTGCGGCGCGCATGGTCGATGCGGTGATACGTGAGTCCAGCCGCGGTGAGCTGGTCGAGCAATTCAGTCTTACCCACCAGCCACAGGCGCCTGGGGCCATTCCACTCGTCCTTCAGCCGCTGCAACGAGTAAAGCCAGCTGTTGGCGGGCAGGTTCTCGCCGCTGACCGCGTAGGGATCGGGGATGGGCTGGCCCTTGTCGGGCAGCGGCGTGGTCGGCGGGGTGACCTCGGCGAAGTGGCCCATGCCCAGCTCGCGGCAGCTGCTGAAGATGGAGGTGCGCCGGCCGAGGGCGTGGACGAGTTCGTAGTCGTGGACCACGCTCTCGTGCAGGATGACGCGGTCGCGCTCGGCGACCGGCACCCCGGCAGGATCGCCGCCGTGGTCGCGGATCACCGCGATCATGCGTGACCCGTCGAGGTCGCGGATGATGCCGTCAGCGTGCGGCAGCATCACCGCTGCAACCACCGCGAAGCCGGTGCCGAGCAGGGCGAGCGACCAGCCGGGGCTGCGCTTGCGCAGTGAGGCCCATGCCGAGGCGGCGAGGAAGGCCATGAACACCCCCTCCATCACCGCCAGGGTCGGAAGCCAGGACCAGTCGATGTTGCGCAGCGTCTGAACGTCGGTCTCGTTCGGCCGCCAGGTCATGCCGCAGAAGCCGATCGCGGCCAGCCTGTCGTCGAGCACCGCTTGGTGGATGACCGACACGGCGGCCGGCGCCAGGATCAGGATCACCAGCAGCGCCACCGCGCTGAACCCCGCCAGCGGCACCCACCAGCGCCGCCGGAACGGCCAGGCGCTGAGCGCATCCGCGACAATCAGCGCGATGGGCGCGAACAGCGGCATGGGGTAGGTGCCGAGCTTGGAGGCGCTGACGCTGAAGAAGGCGAGCGGGAACAGCACCGCGGAGGCCAGGAACAGCCGACCGCGGCGCAGGCGCTCCGCGGCATCGACCGGAGTCGCGAGCGGCGCGGCCTCGAGCCCCCCGCGACGCAGGCGCGGCACGGCGTCGGCGACGGCCCGCCACACGCAGGCGGCGAGCACCGGCAGCATCACCAGCGAGAACGGCATCAGCGCCCCGGCGAGCACCGGGATGTAGTACCACGGGGGGCCGGGATGATTGACCGAGCCGTCGAAGAAGGCCTGGAAGTTGATGCGCACGTAGAAGAACTCGAGGAAGCGCGGGTCGCGCTGCCACACCGCGATCGACCACGGCAGATTGATCGCGGCGATGACTGCCAACCCGGCCAGCGGCCGCATCGCCCACAACGTCGCGAAGATCCCCTTCAGCCCGCCTGAGAGGAATACGTAGCCTCCGATGCCGGCCCCCGCGACGACGATCGCGATCGGCCCCTTGGCCAGGAAGCCGAGGCCGAGCGCCACCCAGAAGCCCCAGATCCAGCGGTTGCGCGGCGCGCCGGCCAGGCGCCCGTCTTCCCAGCACCACCACGTCCACCAGCACGCCGCCAGGCAGGCGGAGAGGATCGGGTCGGTGGTCAGCACCGAGCTGGTCGCCAGGAACAGCCCGCCGCCGAGCAGCAGCAGTCCAGCTCCCAGCCCGACGGCGCTGCCGAACAGCCGCGTGCCCAACGCCCACGCCGCCAGCACCGAGACCAGCGCCGCCAGCCCGCTCGGCAGCTGCGCGGCGATGTTGCCGCCGCCGAACAGCAGCTGGCAGATGGCGCCGAGCCAGTAAGTCAGGATCGGCTTCTCGAAGTACGGCACGTAGGCGAGATGCGGCACCACCCAGTCGCGCAACTCGACCATCTCGCGGCAGGACTCGACATAGCGGTTCGACGAGCCCAGCGCCGGATGGTCGGCGGTCGCGGCATAGACCAGGGCCACGGCGAGCGTGAGCAGCGCCGCGTCGCGACGCGGCGACGCGGCGGTCATCCAGGTAGGCAGGCGCGGCATGCCAGCGACCGGCCGGCTTCAGCGCGCCGCGTGGGCGCGCAGGTGGTAGTCGTACACCGAACTTTCACGCGACATGAACTCATTGATGTAGTAGGCCACGGTCTGGCGCAGCATGTCCTGCGCGCCGACCTCGGGCTTCCAGCCCAGCGCGGCGGTGATGCCGGTGATGTCGGGCTTGCGCTTGGTCATGTCCTGGTAGCCCTCGCCGTAGTAGGCGGCCGAGGTGATCTCTTCGAGGCGCGCGCCCGCGGCGCGTGCGGCGACCTCGGGGAAGGTGCGCACGATCGCGATCAGGCCCTCGGCGAGTTCGCGCACCGACAGGTCGTTGTCGGGGTTGCCGAGATTGAAGATGCGCCCGTCGGCCACGCCGTCCTTGTTGGCGATGATCTTCATCAGCGCCGCGATGCCGTCCGAGACGTAGGTGAAGCAGCGCCGCTGCGCTCCGCCGTCGACCAGCTTGATCGGCTCGCCGCGCAGGATGTGGCCGAGGAACTGCGTGACCACGCGCGAGGAACCTTCTTTCTCGGTGTGGATGCTGTCCAGGCCGGGGCCGACCCAGTTGAAGGGGCGGAAGAGGGTGAACGGCAGGCCCTCGTGCTTGCCCATGGCGAAGATCACGCGGTCGAGCAGCTGCTTGGCGCAGGCGTAGATCCAGCGCTCCTTGTGGATCGGCCCGTAGACCAGCGGCGAGGTCTCGGGGTCGAAGCTCTCGTCCGGGCACATGCCGTAGACCTCGGAGGTCGACGGGAACAGCACGCGCGTCTTGTACTTCGCGCACTGGCGGATGATCGAGAGGTTCTCCTCGAAATCGAGGCTGAAGACGCGCAGCGGGTCCTGCACGTAGGTCGCCGGCGTGGCGATCGCGACCAGCGGCAGGCACACGTCGCACTTCTTGATGTGGTAGGCAATCCACTCCTTGTTGATGGTGATGTCGCCCTCCAGGAAGTGGAAGCGGGGGTGCTTCACCGCGCTGCCCAGCTTGTCGCTGGCCATGTCCATGCCGTAGATCTCCCACTCGGTGTCGCGCAGGATCGCCGAGGTGAGGTTCGAGCCGATGAAGCCGTTGACGCCGAGGATGAGGACTTTCATGGGTTTCCTGAAGCACGCTGCGGTGGGAGGGAAGACGTTCCGGAAGTGGCGGTGGGCGCAGCACTGAGGCGCGCTCCGGGCGCGAGCAGGGCCGGGCGGCCATCGGCCTCGACCACGCTGAGCAGTTCGAGCACGCCCGCGCCGCAGGCCACCGCCCACGCG
>JACDGQ010000184.1 GCA_013821615.1 Planctomycetota bacterium | reverse complement strand
CCCTGCTCGCGCCGCTGCTCGCCGCCGCGCGGACCGGATCCGTCACGCGCGCGGCGCAGGGCGCATGACCGCCGCCGTGGCCGCTGCACCCGCATGCATCCAGGCGCGCCTGTCGGTGCTGTTCTTCCTGCAGTACTTCGTGTGGGGCGCCTGGTATCTGACCGGCTTTCGCTACATGATCGCGCACGAGATGTCCTATCACGCGTTCTGGCTCTACACCGCCAGTCCGCTCGGCGCGATCCTGGCGCCGTTCTTCCTCGGCCTGTGCGTCGACCGCTTCTTCAATGCGGAAAAGGTGCTGGCGGTGTGCTTCATCCTCGGCGGCGTGATCATGTGGTGCCTGCCGTGGATCGGCGACCTGCCGGGGACGGCGGTGCTGCAGGCCGGTGCCACACCCGGCAGCACCGAGGTCGCCTACTACGCGCTGACCCTGGGCGGTTTCACCATGCCCAAGAGTTCGTGGTTCAACCTCGGCATCTTCGCACACATGCTCTGCTACATGCCGACGCTGGCGCTGACGGCGGCGCTCGCCTTCCGGCACCTGCCGAACGGCACGCAGCGGTTCCCCCTGGTGCGGCTGTGGGGCACCCTGGGCTGGATCGCCGGCGGCCTGGTGCTGGGCCTCGGCTTCACCACCGTGGTCGCCGGCCGCACCGCCGAGGCTGGCGAGGGCGCCATCCAGTTCCGCCTCGCCGCGCTCGCGTCCCTGGCCGTGGGCCTGTTCTGCCTGAGCCTGCCCCGGACGCCGCCGCCGCGCCTGGGCCAGCCCTTCGCGTGGCGCGACCTGTTCTTCCTCGACGCCTGGCAGGAATGGCGCAACCGCGCCTTCGCCACCTACCTGATCTGCGCCTTCCTGATCTGCATCCCGCTGTCGGCGTACTACGTCTACCTCTCCAGCCAGATGGGGGCGATGAATCAGAGCCACGCCTCGGTGTGGGGCAATGTCGGCACCTGGCTCGAAGCGGGCATGCTGTTCCTGATGCCGCTCCTGATCCGGCGCCTGGGCATCAAACGCATGATCGCGATCGGCATCCTCGCCTGGGTGGTGCGCTATGCGCTGTTCAGCTGGAGCGCGGGCGCCGGCAGCGTGCCCGCGCCCTTCCTGGCCGATCACAGCGCCAACCCCGACTATCCCGGCGTGGTGCTGGCCGGATTCCCGATCCCGTTCATACACCTCGGCTTCCTGGTGTTCATGCTCGGCGTGGCGCTGCACGGCATCAGCTACGACTTCTTCTTCATCACCGGCCAGGTCTACGTCGACACCGTGACGCCGCCGGAGATCCGCGGCCAGGCGCAGGCGATGAACCTGTTCTTCACCTACGGCCTGGGCCTGTACGTCGGCGCCATCGTCGCGGGGACGTTGGCCACCCATGCCTTCTGCGACGCCACCGGCGCAGCGGTGGTGGCCAGCTCCGCGGCGGCGCTGCCCGACTGGCCGCGGCTGTGGTTGCCGCTGGCTGGCTTCGCCGCCCTCGTCCTGGTGGTGTTCGTGTTGGCGTTCTCCACGCGGGACGCGCCGCAGCGACGCTGACGTCACTCCAGCGGATGCGCCTTCAGCAGGTCCTCGGGCTTCCAGAAGGTGGTCTGGGCCTTGGTCGCCTCGCGGACCTTGCCGACCGTCGCGGGCAGGACGGGGGCGGCCTTGTTGCCCCACGAGTTGCGCACATAGGTCAGCACCGCGGCGACCTCCTCGTCCTTGAGGATGGAGCGGAACGCCGTCATCGGCGGGATGCCGCGCGCCGGGTCGTAGGTGGTGCCGTTCACTTGGAGCGGACCCCACAGGCCGCTCAGCACCACCTTGATCAGGCGCTCCTCGTTGCCGACCACCCATGGGCTGCCGACGAGCGGCGGGTAGATGCCGCCCAGGCCGGCGCCGGTGGGCTGATGGCAGGTGGTGCAGTGGCTCTCGCGGGCGAAGACCGCGGCGCCCAGGGTGTAGAGCTTGGCCGCCTGGCCGCTGAGATGCGCGGGCACCACCACCGGCGGGGCTTTCGGCGCGACGGCCACGGTGGTGTCGGCCATGTGTCCCTTGGTGGGATCCGCGGGGCCCCACAGGTGCTTCACCGTCGCCGCGGCGATGCGCGCATGCGCCTCGGGCGAGGCCAGCACCAGGTCGAGCAGCGCCAGGTCGCGCACGTTGTGCTGCTGGTGCAGCCACAGCGCCTCGAGCAGGTGGTGGGCGTCCTCGGGCTTCTTGGCATCGAACTGCTTCATCCACTGGCGGGTCGCGGCGATGACCTCCTGCGAGTCGCGGCCGCTGAGCTCGATGCGGGCGCGCTGGCGGATGCCGTCGATCGGATTCTTGAGGACGTCGAGCAGCACGCGGATCGGCTGCCCGGCGATCTCGACCTTGGCCTGCAGCGGGCGGCCCTTGTAGGCCAGGCGGTAGATGCGGCCGTGGCTATGATCGCGCCTGGGGTCGCGGATGTTGTGCTGCATGTGGCCGATGATGGTGTTCTGCCAGTCGGCGATGTAGAGCGCCCCGTCGGCGCCGAACACCGCGCTGGTGGGCCGGAAGTTCGCATCGTCGCTGCGCAGGAAATCGGCGGTCGGGGTGCCCCACACCTGGCCGGTCTGGAAGTCCTTGCCGTCCTCCTTGAAGCCGTCGCGGTGCAGCTGGTAGCGTTTGATGCCCAGGTAACCGATGGTGTTCAGGACCAGGAAGTCGCCCTGCATCTCGGGCGGGAAGTTGGCGCTCGAGATGATCGCGTCGGCGGGCACCGGCCGGCACTCGGTCCGGGTCAGCGGGAACATCTTGAAGCCGTTGCCGTCGGGGCGGACCTGGAAGCACGCGCCGCTGGTGCCGTCGTTGGCGTACTGGTAGCCCCAGTAGTCGAAGGACGTGCCGTGCGAGTTCGGGCTGTTGTGGGCGTGGAACGAGATCGCCGAGCTGCGCGGGTCGAAGCGGTACATGCCGGCCTCGGTCGCGTGCAGCGCCGGCCCCCACGGACTCTCGAAGGTGTTCTGCATGAAGATGCCGCTCTGCCAGTAGATCGCGCCATCGGGGCCGTAGATCAGGTTGTTGGCGGAGTGGTGGGTGTCGGCCGAATCGATGCCCTGCAGCAGGATGGTGCGCTGGTCGGCATGGTCGTCGCCGTCGCCGTCCTTGAGGAACAGCAGGTTCGGCTGCGAGGTGACGATCACGCCGCCGTTCCAGAACTCGAAGCCCAGCGGGTTGTCGACGTGGTCGAAGACCACCGCCTTGTCGGCGACGCCCGCGCCGGTGCTGTCGCTGAGGATGAGCAGGGTGTCGTTCTTCGGCTTGAGCGGCTCCCACTTGGGGTAGGTGCCCCAGCAGGCGACCCACAGCCGGCCCTTGGCGTCGACGTGCAGCTGCACCGGCTTGGTCAGCGCCGGGAAGCGCGACTCGTCGGCGAACAGCGTCAGCTCGAAGCCTTCAGGGACGCGGATCTTCGCCAGCGAATCGCTTCCGGACAGGTACCCGTCCTGGCCCGGCGGCTGCGCGGGGTCGCTGCTCTTGGTCTTGTTGTCGACGTTCGAGACCACCTCGAGCGGCTTGGCGACGTTGGCGTCCGAGACCGGCGCGTCGTGGCCGGAGGCGACCGCCCAGATGCGCGCGTCGCGGTTCGCGGTCATGACGTCGAGCATGCTCAGCTCGTGCGTGAGGACTTCGCCGTTGGACTGGTTGTTGACGAAGCGCAGCCCGGAGCGGTTGCCCCAGATGTCGTTGCCGTCCGGCGCGCGGTAGCGGCAGTGCCAGTGGTAGTCCTTGTCCAGCACCGCCTGGCGCAGCGGTTCGAGGGCGCGGGCCGCGCCCGTGGCCGGGCCGACCACGGCGCTGGCGATGACCTCGCCGATCTGCCGGTCGCCGTCCGGCAGCAGGTGCACGCCGTTCAGCGTCAGCGGTGTGCGCGCCTGCACGTACAGCGCCTGCGAGGTGGTGAACAGGTCGACGAAGCCGACCTGCTTGTCGGCCGCGACCTGCGCGATCGCGGCGGTGTACAGCGCCAGGTTGGCGTTGTCCGCGGCGCCATTGGGCAGGTTGGGGGTGTGCAGGTCCTCATGCGCGATGGGCGAGAACAGCACCACACGGGGCGCGGAATGGCCGTTGAACATGGTGCCGCGGTAGCGGTCGACCATCTCGCCCAGGTCCTTCTTTAAACCGGCGACGCCGGCCTCGCCGGCGAAGGACTCGTTGTAGCCGAAGTAGGCGAAGATGACGTCCGCCTTGCACAGCTTGAGGTAGTCCTCGGGCGAGGCGAAGCCCTCCTGGCGCGGACGCTTGGCGACCATGTCGCCGGTGATGGCGAGATTGCGGAAGACCAGCCTCCTGTCCGCTGCGCGGCTGTGGATGAGCGTCTCGACCCAGCCATCGTGCTGCATGCGGTCGGCCAAGCCGTCGCCGATCTCGCAGATCACCTCGTCCTTCTGCAGCGCGATCGGGACCGGCGCCGGCTCGCTGGCCGGGACCAGGCCCGCGAGCAGCAGCAGCAGGGGGCAGACGGACCAGGAGGCGCGCGGCCGCTTCCCGGTGATGGTGGCGAGGAGCTGGCGCATGGTGGTCACTTGGTGATGTTGTTCGCGGGGATCGGGCTCGCCAGATCGGCGTACATCGCCGGCTTGATGCCGCGGGCGAAGGCGTGGTCGCCGAAGGTGTTGGGCTTGTATGGCCCGACGAAGCCGACCGCCAGCTGCGGCGTGATGGCCGACTCCAGGCCCAGCGCCCAGAAGCAGCCATTGACGACCAGGCGACGATAGCCGTCGTTGAGGAGGTCTTCCGAGGCGCCGTAGAGCGAGGTGAAGACCCGCGCCTGGTGGCCATCCGCAGCGGCATAGCTGCGCGTCCACTCCGATGGCATCGGCGGCTTGCTGGCGTCGGGCGGCGAGTCCTGCTTCATGCCGTTCAGCGGTTGGGCCACGGTCAGCACGGTGCCGCTGGTCGGCTTGCCGACGTAGCCGCCGGCTTGCACCCAGACGTCCGCGACGCCGCGCAGGATGGGATTGTCCTTCTGCGCCTCGCTCACGGTGATGCGCGTGCTCTGCGCGTGATTGGTGCCGTAATGACCGACCCAGGTCTGGCCCAGCACCTGGTGGCCGAAGCCGAGGTCGTAACCGGCGACCTTGCTGTCGAAGGAGTACTTGGCGAAAGCGTCGTCAGCGGCGGTGCGGAACGCGTGCGTCGCGGTGCGCAGGCCGACCACCGGGCCACCGCGCGCGAGATAGTCGTCGACGTGCCGCATCTGCTCCTTGGGGAAGGCCTGGAAGCGCAGGAACACCACCGCCAAGTCGGCGTGGTCGAGCGCTTCCAGCCCCGGCATGTTGGAATTACCGGGCTCGATGGTGCCGGTGGCCTGATCGAGGTTGAACAGCACCGTGCAGGTGAAGCCCTGGCGCACCGCCAGGATGCGCGCGAGCGCCGGCAGGCTCTCCTCCGAGCGGTATTCGTGGTCGCCCGCCAGGAAGACGATGTGCTTGCCCTTGCCGGGGCCCTCGCCGCCCGCGAAGGTCAGCGGTGCGGGCTCCGCGGCCATCGCTCCCTGGTCCACCGCCACCGCCGCCAGCAGCAGCAGCGTAGGGATGAGCGTGCCGCGGATCATCGGCGCAGAATGGCGGGGCGACGTCGGAGTGGCTGTCATGGGGACCGGTTCCTGATGGTTCTGGGCGGGGGAGGCCCTCGCACATGCAGAACTACACCAGGCGCTGGAGATCGTTGCGTGCAATGCGTGGAAATCCCCTCACCGTACGGGTTTGAGTATATCCGCAAGCGCTGCGTCGACGCGCGCGTCCATATTGTGTCCGGATCCTCCAGGTCTGCGGTGACGTATAAAATCCGCTCCCACTGCGCCCGCTGACGCCGCTCGCGTCCGCCGGTCGCCGCAACGTCACCGCGCCACAAAACGGGAGCGGCGCGGCGATGGTTGCGTCGCCTTGGAGGAAGACCGCGAATTCCATGGCGAAGTTGCCGGGTATACTGGCGATCAGTGACGTCTTGGTGGTCACCATCCCCGAAAGCCGGTAACCGGTTCACCTGTGGCGCTATCCCTGGCAACCGTCCGTCGTCCGCGAGGTATCCCTCATCATGCCCTCCGCCTGCCTGCGCCTGGTCGCCGCGCTGTCCCTGATGGGCGCGGCCGCCGCCGCCACCGCGCCTGATCCGGCCCTCGCCAAGCGCCTCGAGAGCAGCTGCGTCGAGTGCCACGACGCCGATACGCGCAAGGGCGGCCTGCGCCTCGACACCCTGGCGCCGGTCGAGCGCGATCCGTCCACCCTCGCCACCTGGACGCTGGTCCACGACCGCGTCGCGGCCGGCGAGATGCCGCCGAAGAAGAAGCTGGCGGCATCCGACGCCAGCGCCTTCGCCGCCAGCCTGGCCACGGCGCTGACCGCCGCCGACGGGCAGCGCCAGCGCCAGGGCGGCCGCACCGTCTACCGCCGCCTCAACCGCGTCGAGTACGAGAACACCCTGCGCGACCTGCTCGCCATCCCCGCACTGGAGATCAAGGACATCCTGCCGGCCGACCCGCTGGCCGGCGGCTTCGACGACGTCGCGTCCGCGCAGGAGCTGTCGTACGTGCAGATCGCGCGCTATCTCGAGGCCGCCGACGCGGCGCTCGACGCGGCGATGGCGCTGCGCCCGCAGCCCGAGAGCCGCGT
>JACDGQ010000183.1 GCA_013821615.1 Planctomycetota bacterium | reverse complement strand
GCGACTCCGCCGACGCCCGGGTCTGGCAGGAGCGCGCCGGCATCGTCGCCCTGGACCGGGGCGCCCCCGCCAAGCCCCCGCCCCCGCATTGACGGCCCCTGACCGCCCCTTGACCGCAGGGCCTGCGCCCCAGAATCCGTCCCTCTGCATTGGGGTATCGTCTAACGGTAGGACTGCAGACTCTGACTCTGCCTGTCGGGGTTCGAATCCCTGTACCCCAACCATCAACCCTGCCACGACGTCCTGTTGTGGCAGGGTTTTTTTGTCCAACTGCTGTCCCATGGAATCGATCTCCATGGTTGATGGCCCCGAGGAATGAGCACGCCTGCTCGACGCCACGGCGGGCCATCGGCTTCTGGACCCGTTCAAGCGACTATCGGGTAATGGCTTAGCACAAGGTTCGTGATGCGGCATCGAGTTGGGTGACTATAGGGCGATGCACAGCCCTGACATCCATGACCTCGCCGCCGCCGCCTGCGCGGGCGATACCGCTGCCTTCGATATGCTGATCGAGCGCCTGGGGCGCGATCTGCGCATCTTCGTCGCGTCGCGTGCGGTGAATCAGGAGCAGATGGAGGAGATCTGCCAGACCACCTGGGTGACGGCGTGGGAAAAGCGCGCCACCTGGAGTCATGATGCGCCATTCGACAGCTGGTTGCGGGGTATCGCGCGGAATCAGCTGCTGCAGGATCTGACGCGCCTCTCACGCGAGCGGAAGCGGCGCAGCAGCGATGAGATTGAGCAGCTGCTGGCGGGCGATGGACTCGCCCATCTGGACGAGACCACGGACGTGCGCGCCGCACGGCTGACCTCGTGCCTCGAGCACCTGTCGCCACGGGCCAGGACGATGCTCCTCGCCCGTCACGGCGCTGGCGAATCCATGGCGAGCCTGGCGCGCCGCTTCAAGCAGCCGGTGCCGACCCTGGCGACGGCGCTCTGGCGTCTGCGCGCCAGCATCCGCCTGTGCGTGGAAGGCGCGACGCCATGAACACGCGCCTGGCCGAACTCTGCGAACGCGCCGGCGATGGCGATCTCGACCCGGCGGAGGACGCGGAACTGCGTGCGCTGCTCGCGGATCATGGTGCGCGCGCCGCAGTGGTCGAGCAGCGCAGAGCCGCGTTGCTGCTGGCGGCCTGCTGGGATGAGCGCAGTGCGGCCATGATCGGTGCCTTGGCCCGGTCCGCCTCGACCGTCCAGCGGCCCAGCCGGATCCACCTGCGCATCCGCGCGCGTTCGGCCCGGCGCCGGCGGTTCGGCATCGACTGGAACATGGGGCGCGTGCTGGTCGCCGCGGCCGCGTTGATGCTGGCGATCCTCGGTGGTCGCGCCTGGTGGCAGCAGCCGGGCGATCTGCCGCTGATCGCCGCCGGAACGGTTACGACCAGCGCGGGTGTGCCGCTTGGCGCAGGTCAGTCGGTACCGGCGGGCGCACTCGTGCGGAATGAGTCCAGTGTCGAGGCGCGATTGAGCTGGCGCGATGGGACGCACATCGAGTTGGCGGCTGGCACCACGCTCGAGGTCGCGGTCGGCAAGCAGCTCCGCCTGGAGCAGGGCGCCGTGCACTGCGTGGTCGCGCGGCAGCCCGAGGCGCAGCCGCTGCGCGTGCGCACGCTCCAGTCCGAGACCCGGGTGGTGGGCACGGAATTCACCGTGACGAGCGACGCTCGCGTCACGCGGCTGGCGGTGGCGTCGGGAACGGTGCTCTTCACCGACCTGGCGAACCAGCGCATCACCACGGTGACCGGCGGTGGCGCCGCGAGCGCAGGCGATCAGGCGCTGCCGCCGGCCTTGGCGCGCGGCATCAATCTGCTGGTGACCGATACCAATGGCGGAGCGTGGCCGGCGGATGCCCGTGGCCTGCGCCAGCTGGACGCCATCGCGGCTGCCGGCTTCAGCTTCGTGCGCGTGGTCATTCCCGGGAAGCGTCGGAGCGCTGCCGAGGGCTTGGAGCGGGGCACGCTGGCGGCGCTGGATGCGCTGCTCGATGCCAGCGCCGCCCGCGGACTCGCGTGCATGGTCACTCCGTATCCGCTCGAGGACACCGACCCGGCCACCGCGCGCCTGGATCAGCAGCGCGTCTGGCCGGCGCTCGCTGCGCACCTGGCTGGTCGTCCCGCCGAGCGGATGTTCTTCGAGCTGTCCAATGATCCGCGTCAGACGACCGCAGAGCGGCGTGCGCAGGTCGCGGCGCTGGTCGCCGCAATCCGCCGTCCCGCACCAGCGCACACCCTGGTGATCGACACGCACATGGGTCTCAGCGGATCAACCGAGGCGCTGGAAGCGGTCCTGCCCGTGGCGGAGAGCGGCATCATCTATGCCGTGCGGTTCTTCGAACCGGTGCTGTTCACGCATCAGGGGGGTGCTTGGATCGGCGAGCCCTACAGCACTGTGGCGTCGGTGCCGTACCCGAGCGATCCGCAGGCGGTGGCAGCGGCAGTGGCGCGCACGCCTGCGGCGCAGGAGGCGTTGGCGCGCTATGGCGCCGAGCGCTGGAATGCGGCGCGGATCGACGCGCTCCTCGCCGCCGCGGCCGCCTGGGACGAGCGCAACCACGTCCCGCTGGTGGTGACGAATTTCGCCGCGGTGGCCGCGGCGTCGGCGGACGCCAGGAGAGCATGGATGCGCGATGTGCGGACCGCGTGCGAGCGCCATCGCCTGGGCTGGTCGCTATGGCAGGACAGCGGGGTGTTCTCGCTCTGGGCCGGTCCGACCAGGGATGCGTTCGATCTCCAAACGCTGCAGGCGCTGGGCCTGCGCGCAGCCGGTCCATGAGACCGGAAACCATGACCCCGAAGGAATCCCACATGCACCTCTCCCGCATCGTGACCGCCGTGCTGTCCCTGGCCATCGTCCTGGCCACGCTCTGT
This sequence comes from Planctomycetota bacterium, assembly GCA_013821615.1. Taxonomy (GTDB): domain Bacteria; phylum Planctomycetota; class UBA11346; order UBA11346; family UBA11346; genus BOG-1363. Next base: position 3,764 of record JACDGQ010000183.1, on the reverse strand, counting down.
TGCTGCCGAGCGGCGTCGGCGGGCGAAGCGGTGACCGTCGACTGGGACATCGTGAAACGGGCGGTGGACGTCAAAGCCTACGGCGTCAACGGGCCGAACATGTTCGATCCCAATGCCGCCAACAACGCCACCTACCTGTCGGGCTTGTCGGCGATCACGCAGCAGCGCGGTTTCATCCGCCTGCACGGGTGGGGCATGGTCGAGCGTTCCGACAGCAACAATCAATACTGGCTGAATGCCGATGGCACCTGGAATGCAGACAAGATCCGCAGCGCGCTGGCGGGCGCGGCGGGTGCCGGCCTGATCCCATCGATCATGATCAACATCCCCAGCGGGCCGGGGGGTGGAAACGACTACCAGGACGTCGATCGCTTCGTCCGGGCCGCCGCCAGCCTGGTGCAGATCGTCAACGTCGATAATCATTTCGGTGTCAAATACTGGGAGCTGCCCAACGAGCGCGAGGCGGGCTTCCAGTCACCGGGTCTGACGGCCGCGCAGGCGGCGACGCTGATCTCGGCCTGTTCCCGCGCGATGAAGGCCAAGGATCCGAGCATCAAGGTCGGCGGTCCGGCAACCGCGTGGATCAACGTCGATTACATCGCGAACGTGGTGGCGGGCTGCCTGGGCGATATCGACTTCGTCAGTTGCCACACCTATGGCGGCGACGGCAGCGCGTCGGATTCCGCGATCTACGATTCCGCCCAGGCGGTGCAGGGCGCGGTCGCCTCGTTGCGGTCCAGGCTCAGCGCGATCAGCGGCGGAAAATACCTGCCGATCTACGTGGACGAGCACAACCTGGCCTGGCAGGGAACCGGCCGGATCCACACCAATAAAGAGGCGGTCTACGACGCGATCGTGCTCAGTGGCGTCATCACGGGCGGCGGCGATGCGTCGATGTACTGGCACGATGCCGGTTCATCCATGGGCCTGATGGACGATGCCTTCAGGCCCTATTACACGTCCAACACCTTCACCATGTTCAATACCTGGTTCCAGGGTTCGCAGGTCAGGAGTTCGTCGAGTAACGCCGCGGCGGTCATCGCCTATGCGACCCGCAGCGACACCGCGAACGCCGTGTGCATCGTCAACCGCAGCGCTGCGCAGCAGACCGTGAACGTGGTCTTCAATGGCTTCACGCCGACGACCGTCGATCGCTACCAGGTCTCGTCGGCCGGCTTCTCGGGACCGACCGCGATCGCCTGGTCGTCCATCGTCGGCAGTGGCCTGACCGTGGCCGACAACTCGGTCACGTTCCTGATCGCCAGGCCGCCGCCCAGCGCGACCCTGCCGGTGATCACGGCGCAGCCGGCCAATGTGACCGTCGCGGTCGGACAGACGGCATCCTTTGGTGTGAGCGCGACGGGCACGCCGGCACCAGGGTACCAGTGGCAACGCAACGGCACCGACATCGCCGGCGCCACGGCGACGACCCTGACGACTGCCGCGACCACGACGGCGGACCAGGGTGCGACGTTCCGCTGCGTGGTGGGAAACAGCGCGGGCAGTGTGACGTCGGCCGCCGCCACGCTGACGGTGACCTCGATCAGCGGCGGGGCCCTCGCCATCAACTGCGGGGGCGGAGCCGTCGGAGCCTTCATCGCGGATGCGTATGTCAGCGGCGGCACCACCACCACGAACTGGAACGGTGCCGTCGATGTCAGCGCCGTGACCAGTCCGGCTCCGGCCACGGTCTATCAGAGCGAACGCTATGGCGCGTCATTCACCTATGCCATCCCTGGTCTGGCGGTGGGCGCTTCGTATACGGCGCGGCTGCATTTCAGCGAAGACTGGCATACGGCTTCCGGCCAGCGCCTGCAGGACGTCGCGATCAATGGCACGCGCGTGCTGAGCAACTTCGACATCTTCGCCAGCGCCGGCACGATGCACAAAGCGGTCATCCGGCAGTTCACGGCCACGGCCGACTCTGCTGGACGGATCGTGATCGCGTTCACTGGCGTGCCGACCAGCGTCGACGATTCAGCCAAGATCGACGGCATCGAGATCGTAGCGAATGTCTGGACGAATCGCGACATCGGCAGTCCCGCTCTCGCGGGCTCGGTCACCAGCGTCGACGACACCATCACCGTGACTGGCTCGGGTGCGGACATTTGGAATGCCAGCGACGGGTTCCAGTTCGTGGCGCAACCGCTGACCGGGGATGGCACCATCGTGGCGCGCGTGGTGTCCATGCAGAATACCAACGCCTGGGCGAAGGCCGGTGTGATGATCCGCGCTGGGACCGCTGCTGGCGCCGTGCACGCCTTCTGCTGCGTCACTCCGGGCAATGGCGTGGCGTTCCAGCGCCGCACGCTTGCCGACGCCGGCTCGTCGCACACCGCCGGATCCCTCAGCTCCGCGCCGCGCTGGGTGAAGCTGGTCCGGCAGGGGGCGCTGCTCAGCGGGTACGAATCCGCGGACGGTACGACCTGGCGATTGGTGGGCACGACCACCATCAGCATGGCGAATCCCGTGCAGATCGGTCTGGCGGTGACCAGCCACGACAACGGCCGGCTGTGCACCGCGGTGTTCGATCACGTGCTGGTCACGCCCAGCGGCAACGGCTGACCGGACGTCCTGCACAGCGCTTCGCTTCGCACCAACGCACAAGGACATCCCATGCGCATCCCAACTCAGATCATGACCTTCTTGTTATCGGTGGGCGCCGTCGGCCTGCTCGCCTCCTGCGGCGCGGGTGGCGGTGGCGCGAGCGTCAGCCAGGCCGGCGGAGGCTCCCAAGGCTCCGCTCCAGGTGCCGTCCTGGGTGAGCGGGCGGTGCCTGGATATACGCTGCGCGCGCACCGCGTGAGCACCGCTGCTGACGGCACCATCACCGTACGCGTCCACGTCACGCCGGATGCGGGGCAGCCGCTGCCGACCGCCGTCACCTGCTGGATCGCCGGCGACTACGTCGCGGATGCGTCCACCAGCCCTGCTGCCGTGGTGGCCGGAACGACCGACGAGTTCGAGGTCATGCTGGTGATGCCGCAGCCCCTGCCCGCCGATGCCGCGGTGTGGGTGCGGCTCACCTTTCCCGATGGCACGGTGTTGGAAGTGGGACGCGCGGCGTTCCCAGTCTAAGCTTCGCCGCTCACGCGTCGCGACCGTGGTGATGTCCCGGATTGCGCCGACGGCCGCGGCGGATTCCGGGCCTCGCCTCGTCTCACTTCACCAGGTCCTCTGCCGTCCAGGCCCCGACGTGAGCCGCGCTCGCGGCCCGTTCGGTCGCGACCTCGTCCGCCGTCACCGCCCCCGCCTGATTGCCGAATGCGCTGCGCACGTACGTCAGTACGTCCGCCATCTGCCGATCATTCAGGCCCATCGGCGGCATCGGGAGGGGTACCTGCACCCCATACGTGCCGCCCGCAACGGTGATCCTACCACCCAGCCCGTGGAGCAGGATGCGTGCCAGCGGCCTGGTCGGACCCGTCACCCACTCGCTGGCGGCGAGGGGTGGGTAGATGCCGGCCAGTCCGCGCCCGTCGGCTTGGTGACAGTTCAAGCACAGGCTCTCGTAGACCAGCCGGCCGGGATGCGGCGCCTCGGCCACCGTGCCCAGGCTTCTGCGCAGCAGCGCGAGCTGGTCCGGATCGTGCACGGCGAGGCTGCCGTCGGCCAGCGCCGGTGCCCATTGCGGTTGCAGCGCGCGCAGCGTCTGCGCCAGAGCGTAGTCGATGAAGCGGTCGCGTGGCGCCGCGAGCGCCTGCACCGCGACCACGGCCGCTGCGACGGTGCCGACGTGGCTGCAGGCCACGATCGCCTCGACG
>JACDGQ010000182.1 GCA_013821615.1 Planctomycetota bacterium | reverse complement strand
GCCGACAGCCGATGGCTGACGGCTGACAGCCGACGGCCGACGGCCGACAACCGACAACCGACAACCGACAACCGACAACCGACAACCGACAACCGACAACCGACAACCGACAGCCGACAGCCGAACAGGAGGAACGGAGGCGCGGAGATCGGAGGAGGGGAGGAAGAGTTGGGCGCCCGCTGCGGCATCGACCGTGGGACCGAGGGCGTTCGTGGTGTCCTTTCTGAGCCCGCTCCCGGCTGTCCTCCTCTGCCCTCCGCGCCTCCGCGCCTCCTGTTCGATCCCTCTCCTCTTGTTCCATCTCTCTCCTGGTGCAGCGCTGGCGCGCGGTCTGCAGCACGGCAGCATCCCCAGCCATGCAGCCGCAGAGCCTGATCAGCGCCGTCGAGATCCAGAGCCGCGTCACGGCGCTCGGCGCGCAGATCGCGGCCGAGCACGCGGCCGGTCAGGGGGCCGGTGGGGCCGGCGATACGCTCACCCTGGTGGCGGTGATGGACGGGGCCTTCCTGTTCGCCGCCGATCTCGCGCGCGCCATCCGCATCCCCGACCTGCGCCTGCATTTCGTGCGCGCCAGCAGCTATCGCGGGCTGGTCAGCAGCGGCAGCGTCGCGCACGAGGTCCTGCCCGACCTCGCCGGGCGCGACGTGCTGGTGGTCGACGACATCCTCGACACCGGGCGCACCCTGGCCGCGGTGCTGGCATCCTGCACCGGCGCGGCGCGGCTGCGCACCTGCGTGCTGCTCGACAAGCCGGCGCGGCGCGTGCCGGGGGGGCTGGCCAGCGCCGACTACACCGGCTTCACCATCGCCGACCGCTTCGTGGTCGGATACGGGCTCGATCTGGATGGCAGGTACCGGCATCTGCCGGAGGTGTGTACGATGGATGGGATCTAAGGACGCAGGCATCGCGATCGTCAGCGAGGAGCGAGCGGCGAGACGCGACATCCAGCACCCACGGTGCGCAGCGCATAGCTCGCACCCGGCACCGGATTGGGCCACTGTCCCGTCGGTCGCATCACTCACGGTCGACCCGGACCGCAGCGCTCGGTATGACCGCAGTGGTTGGCTGGATGCGCTTTCGCGCATCGTTCGCATGCCTTTTCGGCTGATCCTCAGCGGTCCACCCGCCCGCGCGTATCACCGCGCATCACTGGAGGCCCCATGTCCCGATCCGCCCTGTTCCGGTCGTTCGCCCTGGCGACCTGCTTCCTGCCGCGCCTCGCCGCGGAGGTCAAGCTGCCGGCCATCCTCGGCGACAACGCCGTGCTGCAGGCCGATGCGCCGCTGCCGATCTGGGGCACGGCCGCGGTCGGCGAGGAGGTGACCGTCACGGTCGCCGGGCAGAGCCAGAGCACCAAGGCCGGCGCCGACGGCCACTGGCAGGTGAAGCTCGCGGCGCTCAAGAGCGGCGGGCCGCTCGAGCTCACCGTCGCCGGCACCAACACCATCGTGCTGAAGAACCTGCTGGTCGGCGAGGTGTGGGTCGGCTCCGGGCAGTCGAACATGGAGTTCGCCCTGAAGAACGCCAACGACTCCGCCAAGGAGATCGCCGCCGCCGACTTCCCGAAGATCCGCCTCTTCACCGTGACCAAGAAGACCAGCGCCGAGCCGCTCGCCGACTGCACCGGCAAGTGGGTCGAGTGCACGCCGACGAACGTGCCGGGCTTCTCGGCGGTGGCGTATTTCTTCGGGCGCGAGCTGCACCAGAAGCTCGGCGTGCCGGTCGGGCTGATCCACAGCTCGTGGGGCGGCACGCCGGCCGAGGCCTGGACCAGCCGTGCGGCGCTCGCCGGCAACGACGAGTTCAAGGACGCCGCTGCGACCTGGGACAAGCGCTTGGCCGATCTGCCCAAGGCGCAGGCCAAGTTCGAGCAGGAGCTGGTCGCGTGGAAGACCGCCGCCGCCGAAGCCAAGGCCGCGGGCAAGCCCGAGCCGAAGAAGCCGCGCGCGCCGGACGGCGCGAACTCGCCCAACCGCCCGTCGTCGCTCTATAACGGCATGCTCGCGCCGCTCATCCCCTATGCGATCCGCGGCGCGATCTGGTACCAGGGCGAGGCCAACGCCGGCCAGCCGCTGAAGTACCGCACCTTGCTGCCGCTGATGATCGGCGATTGGCGGCAGGCCTGGGGCGAAGGCGATTTCCCGTTCTACATCGTGCAGCTCGCCAACTACATGGCGCGCCGCCCGGAGCCGGTTGACAGCAGCTGGGCCGCGCTGCGCGAGGCGCAGTGGCTGACCACGACCAAGGTCAAGAACACCGGCCTGGCGACGATCATCGACGTCGGCATGGCCGACAACATCCATCCCACCGACAAGCAGACCGTCGGCCATCGCCTGGCGCTGAACGCCCTGGCCCTGACCTACGGCAAGGACAACGAGAGTTCGGGTCCGGTGTTCGCCGCGATGAAGGTCGACGGCGCCAAGGCCGTGCTGTCCTTCACCCATCTCGGCGGCGGCCTGGTCGCCAAGGGCGGCGGCGCGCTGACCGGCTTCGCCATCGCCGGCGCGGACAAGCACTTCGTGTGGGCGACCGCGACCATCGTCGGCGACACCGTGGTGGTGACGAGCGACACGGTCGCCACGCCGACCGCGGTGCGCTATGCCTGGGCGGACAACCCCGAGTGCCACCTGTACAGCAAGGCGGAACTGCCGGCGGTGCCGTTCCGGACGGACGTGCCGTGAACTGGACGCGCGGTGCGAGCGACGCGCTGCGGCCGCGATCGGGGATCGGTCTGGAGGCGTAGGACGCGCGACTGGGTTGCGCCGCGGGACACCGCGGCCTGGCCAGGGGCGCGACCTGTCCTGCCGGGGATGGGCCCGTCATGCCGTGGGCGGATCCTGCGCTGCGGCCGGGGTCCGCCCTGGCCTTCATCGGATTTTGATCGTTTCCCCGCCAGATGCGAATCGGCTATTCGCAGGATCCTCCTCGATCGCCGCTGCGGATCTACATCCGCAGGGCGTTAGTGCCGGGGCGCGCGCGCTGTTGCGCCGCGTCCCAAACGCCCTGATCGAGGACCATCGCCATGTCCAGACGCCCGACCCTGCCGCTCGTCCCGCTGCTCGCCGCACTCGTCCTGCCCATCGGGCTGCGCGCCGCGGAGACGCCCTATGTGGTGCCGATCGCGCCCGGTGTCACCAGCACCACGGTACTGAGCGTCGGCGATGCGGTCGGCGTCAAGCCGGATGGGGTGACGCCCTACCGCTTCTGCGGCATCCCCGACGGCCTGGGCGCATTCGACAATGGCGACGGCACATTCACCCTGCTGATGAACCACGAGCTCACGGGCGACAAGGGCGTCATCCGCGCGCACGGCGCCAAGGGCGCCTTCGTCTCGAAGTGGACGATCACCAAGACCACCCTGGCGGTCAGCGCGATCAGCGACCTGATCCAGACGGTCAAGCTCTTCGATCCGGGCACCGGCACCTGGGCCACGGCCGCGACGCCCTACGCCTTCACCCGCTTCTGCTCCGCCGACCTGCCGGCGCCGACCGCCTACTTCAACGCCGCTTCCGGCAAGGGCAGCACCGCGCACATCTTCATGAATGGCGAGGAGGTCTCGCCCGAGGGCACGCCCCCGACCGGGCGCTTCGGCCTGAACTTCGCCCACGTCGTCGACGGCCCCGAGGCCGGCATCAGCTACGAGATCCCGCGCCTCGGCAAATATGCACCCGAGAACACCCTGGCCTGCCCGCTCGCGCAGGACAAGACCGTGGTGATGGGCAACAGCGACAACAGCGCCGCCGGCGGCTTCGTCTACCTGTACGTCGGCACCAAGACCACCGTCGGCACCGAGATCGACAAAGCAGGCCTGACCAACGGCACGCTGTTCGGCGTGCGCGCCAACGGCCAGGCAGACGAGACGCGCGCCGCCGCGGTCGGCGCCGCCAAAGGCACCCCGGCGCCCTTCACCCTGGTCGCGCTCGGCGACGTCTCGGCCAAGACCGGCGAGCAGCTGTTCGCGGATTCGACCCTGGCCGGCGCGACGCGCTTCCTGCGCCCCGAGGATGGCGCCTGGGATCCCAGCCACCCCGACACCTATTATTTCGTCACCACCGACGACATGAACTCGGCCAAGAACGGCGGTCTGACGGTCACCGGCAAGGCCGGCCGCACGCGCCTCTGGCAGCTGCATTTCACCGACATCGCCAATCCCGAGAACGGCGGCACCATCACCAATCTGATCGATGGCACCGAGGACCCGGGGCCGCAGATGATGGACAACATCACCGTCGACCACAGCGGCCGCATCGTCATCTGCGAGGACACCGGCAACAACGACCACCTCGGCAAGGTGTGGCTCTACGACATCGCCACCGGCAGCATGACGGTGGTCGCCAGCCATGATCCCGCGCGCTTCGGCGAGATCGACACCACCAGCGGCACCCCGATCGCGCGCCCGGCCAGCGGCATATCGGCCGCAGGCATCCCCTTCACCAGGGACGAGGAGACCTCGGGCGTGCTCGACGTCTCGGAGATCCTCGGGGCGGGCAAGTTCCTCATCGACGTGCAGGCGCACGTCTCCGGCGCGACCGTGCCGTCGTCGGCCGCGGAACTGGTCGAGGGCGGCCAGCTGCTGGCGCTGACCATCCCCGCCAGCACCGCTACGCCGGTGGCGACCGGTCCCGATACGGCCTACCTGGTGCCCACCGCCAGTGGCGTCGCCACCAGCGCGATCCTCACCGTCGGCCAGTCCGTCAACCTCAAGCCCGGCAGCACCGCACCCTACCGCTTCTGCGGCATCCCGGATGGCCTCGGCGCGTTCGACAACCTCGACGGCACCTTCACCCTGCTGATGAACCACGAGATCAACAGCGGTTCGCTGGGCATCGTGCGCGCCCATGGCTCGAACGGCGCCTTCGTGTCGCGCTGGACGATCAGCAAGTCGACCCTGGCCGTGACCCGCATCGTCGACCAGATCCACACCGTGATGCGCTTCGATCCGGCGACCTCGACCTACGCGCCGGGCCCGTACCAGTTCCAGCGCTTCTGCTCGGCGGACCTGCCCGCCCCGACCGCCTACTTCAACCCGTTCACCGGCAAGGGCACCAGCGAGCGCATCTTCATGAACGGCGAGGAGATCTCGCCCGAAGGCGCGCCGCCCACCGGCCGCTTCGGGTCGAACTTCGCGCACATCGCCACCGGCGCCGCCAACGGCACCAGCTTCGAACTGCCGCGCCTCGGCAAATACGCGCCCGAGAACACCCTCGCCAACCCCTTCCCCCAGGACAAGACGGTGGTGATGGGCAACAGCGACAACAGCGCGGCCGGCGGTTTCGTCTACCTCTACGTCGGCACCAAGACCACCACCGGCACCGACATCGACAAGGCCGGCCTGACCAATGGCACGCTGTTCGGCGTGCGCGCCAACGGCAAGGCCGATGAGACCCGTGCCGATGCGGTCGGCGCCGCCAAGAACGTCGCGGTGCCCTTCACCCTGGTGGCGCTGGGCGATGTCTCGGCCAAGACCGGCGAGCAGCTGTTCGCCGACTCCACCAGCGCCGGAGCCACGCGCTTCCTGCGCCCGGAGGATGGCGCCTGGGATCCCTCCTTCCCCAGCGACTACTACTTCGTCACCACCGATGACATGAACTCGGCCAAGAATGGCGGACTCACCGTCGCGGGCAAGACCGGGCGCACGCGCCTGTGGAAGCTGCACTTCACCGACATCGCGAACCCCGAGAGCGGCGGCACCATCACCAACCTCATCAGCGGCGCCGAGGATCCCGGTCCGCAGATGATGGACAACATGACCATCGACAAGGTCGGACGCATCATCATCGACGAGGATCCCGGCAACCAGGATCACCTCGGCAAGATGTGGTCATACGACATCCACACCGGCGCCCTGACCCGGATCGCCAGCCACGATCCCGCGCGCTTCGGCGACATCTCGACCGCCGGCGGCACGCCGGTCGCGGTCCCGGCGGCCGGCATCGCCGCGAACGGCCTGCCCTTCAGCAAGGACGAGGAGAGCTCGGGCGTGCTCGATGTCAGCGACATCCTGGGCGCCAACCGCTTCCTGGTGGATGTGCAGGCGCACCTCGCCAGCGGTACGGTGCTGACCAACGACCAGAAGGAGCTGGCCGAGGGCGGCCAGCTGCTGGCCATGACCGTCGCGCTGCCCAACACGCCGCCGGTCGCCCAGGCCGACACCCTGACCGCGGTCAAGGACGGCAAGCTGGTGGTGGCGGCCAGCGCGCTGTCGGCGAACGACACCGATGCCGATGGCGACCCGGTGCTGGTCACCGCGGTCAGCGCCGCGAGCAGCCAGGGCGGCACGGTCGCGCTGGTCGACGGCCGGGTGATCTATACCCCCCATGCCGGATTCATCGGCACCGACACCTTCACCTACACGCTGCGCGACGGCGCGCGCGTGTCCAAGCCGATCCCGATCGACGCGCCGCTCGCGAGCGTGCCGGTCACCGGCGGCGCGGTCCCCGTGCTGCACGCCGGCTACGGCTCGGCGGTGGCGCAGGCCCCGGGTGTGGCCAACGAGTACTTCCTGCTCACCGACCGCGGACCCAATATCGACGGTCCGACCAGCGGCCCGCTCACCGGCGGCAAGATCTTCCCCGTCCCCGCCTTCCATCCCGAGATCGCGCGCGTGCGCATGAATGCCGACGGCACCGTCACGCGCCTCGCGACCATCACCCTGAAGG
>JACDGQ010000181.1 GCA_013821615.1 Planctomycetota bacterium | reverse complement strand
GGCCTCGACCTCGACATCGTCAATGAAGGGTGCACCGAGCGAGACGTGCTCGCACCACTCCAGCTCGCGCGGCACGAGGTCGTCGTGGCGCACGCCGCGCGTCAGCAGCAGGCTTTCTCCGCAGATCGCGAAGCGCGTGCGCACGTGCAGCCGCGCTTCGGGCAGCAACGCGGTGATCTCGATCTCGGCGGGCGAGATGCGCGTCAGCATCCAGTCGACGACACCGGCCTCGCCGTGCACCGGCCGTTGTTCGCCCGCACGGGGCGGCCCGAAGCGGTCGATGCACACGCTGTGTCCGACGATGGTGGCGAGCAGCGAGGACTCGATGCCGCCGTAGGCGCCGCCCGGGCGCACCGTGGCGGGATCGGCGGCAGCCCAATGCGGCTGCCACAACGGATTGAGCTCCTCACCGGGCCGGCGGATGGCGGCGAGGTGGCCGCCGCAGCGCGTCACCACCACCTCGAGCAGCGGTCCAGCGATGCGCCACGCGGTCTGCCCGCGCCAGGCGGTGATGGTCAGCTCGAGTGGATCCGCGCGCCAGGCCGGCTGCTCCTCCGCCGCCTCATCCGCGAGGTTGGGCATGCGGATGGTGACCATGTCCAGGTCGTCGCCCTCGTCCGCGCGCGCGACGGGCACGTCCCCGCCCGGTTCGGGATTTCCGGATGCCCTGACCTCGGGACCTGCGGATGAGCTCATGTCACGTCTCCGCTTGCCGGCGCGCCGACCACCTGCGCGGCCGGCAAAACGCAGCGACGCGGGTGGGCGTCGAGCGCGGATCCGTGGATGGGGCTGCTGACGGTCATGGGACGACCCCGAGAGGTGGAGGTGATGGCCGGCTGCGTGGAGCCGGGAGTGGAGGTGGCGACGGTCGCTTGACTACGGACGCCGGAGCGGGTGGAGGGCATACACCCGGAACATGCGGACGTTGCGACTGAGAGCAACGTCCGTCGCGGCGAACATGTGACGTAAATTGAGATTTCCCCTGCATTTCCACGCTGCGCGTCGGGGCAGGACCGGACTCGCATGGACCTGCCGAGCATGCTCCGCGCACGGTCCGGGATGCAACGCAGCGGCTTGGCCGCATTCCCGCAACAGAATTCGCCGCGCGCACCAGGAGGTGCGCGCGGCGACGTGGAATCCAGACGGTGCGGACGCTCAGCGGGGCATGGAACCGCCGCTCAACCCGCGGCGGCACCGACCAGGCGGTAGGCACCGACCTCGGGAGCCGCGGGATTCACCTCGGGGCCGAAGTAGCGGAGCATCACCAGCGGCTCATTGGTCGAGGTGTTGGTGAAGGTCACGCCGGCCTTGGCCGCGGGCGCGGTGCAGAACACCTCGTCGGCGGTCAGATCGGTGAAGCGGATCATCTTCGGGCAGTCGAGGCGCAGCTTATTCATGCGGCCCTCGCCCTGCACCACGGTCAGGCCGTAGGCGCCATTGTCCTTGATGACGACGGTCTGCCCGGGATCGACGGTGAGCTCCTTGGCGCTGAAGCGCTGCTCGCCATTGACGCGGCCGTAGACGATCCAGCGGTCGGTGCACCCCTTCGGCGAGGCCTCGTCGATGATCGGCTCGAGGTAGTGGTTCTCCTTGAAGTGCGGATCGACGTTCGACTCCCAGTCGAGCTGATCGATGATGTAGTCGATGTTCTGGTGGTGCTCCTTGGGCACGTCCTTGACCAGCAGCGACCACGGCACCTCGCGGCCTTCGACCAGCGACTGGTACATGCCGAACACGTCCGAACCCCACTGCGGCTCGTAGGTGCACAGCGAACCGGGTGCGTGCAGGATGCCGGGGCCGACCAGCCAGCCGCTGCCGGGCTTCAGCCGGTAGGCGGCGGACAGGTCAAGGATGCCGTTGTCGCCCTGGTTCCAGTTCTCGAGGCACGTGCGCAGCTGCGCCTTGGTGGTGCCCGGGTTGAGCCCGAAGAAGGTGTAGGGGAAGTTGTTGCCGACGTTGTTGTGCTGCGGCGGGAAGTAGTAGGCCTCAGGCTTGCCGGGCTGGCCGACGCGCGCCGCGCGCTCCGCATCCTGGTGCATGTGGTGCGGGATCGGACCCATGTTGTCGAAGAACTTCGAGTACACCGGCCAGCGCTTGTGCGCCTTCCAGATGTCGTCGCCGATCAGCGCGGCGCCGAACTCGCCGACCGCCTCGGCCAAGGTGCAGCGCTCGCCGCCGGCGACCAGGTAGCTGAGACCCTCGTCAGGCTCGCGGTTGTCGTTGGCCGCGGGCGTGGTCGAGGCGAACCAGCGCTCGTCGATGCCGCCGCGGTCGAGGCCGAAGGCGTAGAGGTCGCGCGGATCGAGCTTGAGGCGCTTGCCCGGCTGCAGGAACGAGCGCGGCACCCAGCAAGGCGCGAGGCGGAGCAGGCCGCCGCTCTCCTCGAGCGCGCGCGTGACCACGCCGCGCACGTTGCCGGTGACGGTTTTGAGATTTTTGACGGAGGGTGCGTTCATGGGTGGGAGCATACCGCACACCGTCCCAGGACCAGGGGATGGAGCTTGTCTTGGAATAGGACTGGTTTTACTAATACGGGCCCCCTACGAGGAAGCCCCAAAATGGTTGATGCCGCTCCGCGCCTGCTCGCCAGCCGCAGCCTGTTCGGGCCGTCGGCCGTCCGCATCCACGTCAACCGTCCGGTGCATGAGGGTGATACACCCCTGCATTGCCACGATTTCCTCGAATTGGCCTTCGTCATCTCCGGCCGCGCGGTGCACCGCACCATCGCCGGGCTCAAGCCGGTGAGCGGCGGTGAGGTCTTCGTGGTGAGCCCCGGACAATGGCACGCATTTGAGAGTTGCCGCGACCTGCGCACCTACAACTGCGTCATCGGCATGGACCTGATGCAGCGCGAGCTGGCGTGGACCACCAGCGACCACGGCCTCGGCCGGCTGCTCGCGCGCGCCAGCGACCGCCAGGACGTGCTCGCGCTGCGCCTCGCCCCGGACTCGCTGCCCACCTGCATCGCCTGCCTCGAGCGCCTGCGCGAGCTGCAGAGCGACCCGCACCCCGGCACGCGCCCGATCCAGCTCGGCAACCTGCTGGTGCTGCTCGGCGAGATCGCGCGCCACCAGTCGCAGATCGGCGGCGAGGTCGGCGCGAAGCCCGCGCACCCGGTGATCGCCGAGGCCATGACCATCATGGCCGAAGACCTGCGCCGCCCGTGGTCGATCACCGCGCTGGCGCGCCGCCTCGAGATGAACCCCTCGTACTTTTCGCGCTGCTTCGACCAGTGCACCGGCCTCAGCCCGATGAACTGGCTGATCCGCCAGCGCGGCGAGCAGGCCGCCATCCTGCTGCTCACCACCCAGCAGCCGATCGCCGCGATCGGCCGCGAGGTCGGCTGGGACGACCCCGCGTATTTCGCGCGCCGCTTCCGCGCGATCTTCGGCCAGACGCCCAAGGACTACCGCAAGCAACTGCCCTGCCCGGCGCTGCCGCAGACGCCGGATGAGTGGATCCAGTGGTGATCGCCCTCGCCGACATCGAAGCCGCGCGCGACCGCCTCGCCGGCGCGATCATCCACACCCCCTGCCGCCACTCGCCCGCGCTCAGCCGGCTGTGCGGGGCGGAGGTCTTCTGCAAGCTCGACCTGCTGCAGGCCACCGGCAGCTTCAAGGAGCGCGGCGCGCGCAACAAGCTGCTGCTGCTCGACGCGGGCCAGCGCACCGCCGGGGTGATCGCGGCCTCGGCCGGCAATCACGCGCTCGGCCTCGCCCACCACGGCCGCCTGCTGGGCATCCCGGTGACGGTGGTGATGCCGCGCTGGGCGCCGCTGATCAAGGTCTCGCGCTGCCGCGCCAGCGGCGCCGAGATCATCCTGCACGGCGAAACCTTCGACGAGGCGCGCCTGCACGCGCAGGCGCTGGGCTCGGCGCGCGGCCTGGCCTACGTGCACGGTTTCGATGATGCGGCGATCATCGCCGGACAGGGCACGCTCGGCCTGGAGATCCTCGCCGACGTGCCGGACGCCGAGGCGATCCTGGTGCCGGTCGGCGGCGGCGGCCTGATCGCCGGCATCGGCACGGCGGTCAAGGCGCTGCGCCCGCAGGTCGAGATCATCGGCGTCGAGGCGCTCAACGCGCCCACCCTGCACACCGCGCTGGAGTGCGGCGAACTGGTCAAGATCACGCCGCAGCCGACCCTCGCCGACGGCCTGGCGGTGGCGATGGCCGGCGCGCAGTGCCTGGAGATCGCCCGCCGCGTCGTCGACCGCATCGTGCTGGTCGACGAGACACGCATCGCCACCGCCATCCTGCGCCTGATGGAGCTGGAGAAGACCGTCGTCGAAGGCGCCGGCGCGGTGCCGCTCGCCGCCGCGCTCGGCCGCGACCTCGGCCTGGACGGCAAGAAGATCGTGCTGGTGCTGTGCGGCGGCAACATCGACCTGACCATGATCGGCCACGTCATCGAACGCGGCCTGGCCACCGACGGCCGCCTGGCGCGCCTGGAAGCGCTGATCCCCGACCGCCCGGGCGCGCTCGCGCGGCTGCTGACCGTGGTCGCCGAGACCGGCGCGAGCATCGGCCATGTCCATCACGACCGCAACTTCGCACCCGCGGACGTCGCGCACGTGCAGGTGACGTGCACGGTCGAGACGCGCGACCACGCGCACAAGGACCAGCTGCGCGCGGCGCTGGGGGCGGTGGGGATCAAGGCGACGGTCACGCCGTGAAGGTGGGGCGCCCGCGATCGCGGGCAGCCGCCGGCACACCAGCAGATGAACCCGCGGAGCGGGTGGAAGAAGCCAGCCCAGGGCGTGAGCCCTGGGACCGATAGCATAGAACAACCATCTCTTACGGTTCGCGGTTCATGTCGGCCAGCTGCGCATGCGCTCGGCAGAGCCCCGGACCGACATGAGCCGCGATCCGTAAGAGATTCATGCCTGGCGATTGACGAGCAATGACGGTCTGACATGGCGTCATTCCGCACCGTTTCCGTCCACGTCCCCGGGCTCACGCCCAGGGAAAATTCTTTCGCCCGCTCCGCGGGCTTGCGCTGATTCCCGCACGTCTTCCCAGGGCTTGCGCCCTGGGCTGGTTTCTTCCGCCCGCTCCGCGGGCTCATAAGCAGGTGTACAGCGACCCCTGTTCGTTCTCGCGTTGCGCTTCCCGGACCTGGTTTCCTAGGTCTCGCTTATCGCCTCTCGCCTCTCGCCTCTCGCCTCTCGCCTCTCGCCTCTCGCCTCTCGCCTCTCGCCTCTCGCCTCTCGCCAGGCATCTCTGACGATCAACGCCCCACCGCGTTGACCGTCGCGTACAACGTGGCATCCGCCGCGCTGCCATCCGCCGCCTGCACGCGCATCTCGACCGCCATCTGCATGCACGGCACCACGCCCGTCACCGCCATGGTCAACGTGCGCTGGTCGGCGGACAGCGTCGCCGCCGTGACGTCGAGGTGGTCACGGCCCTTGCGCTTGGGATCGCTGACCGCGTACTCCGCAGAGCCATACGCGGCGCTCCACAGGTAGTTCCAGCACGACACCCCGATGTTGCCCGCATCCGCGGCACTGGCGTCGAGCGGAGCGCTGAACGTCACCGCGACGCCGGACCTGGTGACGTGCATGGCGATCGGCAGGCAGGCGGGCTTGGCGGTGGCGCGCACGCGCTGCAGGCAGCCATCCGCGGCGCCGGTGGTCTGCCAGCCCCTGATGCCGCAGACGTAGAGCTGGCCATCGGCGGCGTTGCAGCGCGCGCGCATGATCCCCGAGGCGAATTTCAAAGGCAGCGTCATCACCGCGCCCTGCATCACGCCGTCGACCTCCTCATGCAGGACCAGCATCAGCGAGCTCTTGCCGTAGGAGGTGTGCAGCAGCTGGCCGCCGAGCGGACCCCAGCCGGCCGGCGCCCAGGCCTCGCCACCGCTCGAGCTGTCGACCGCCATCGGCATCCAGCACAGCGGCGGATCCTGGGCAGCAGGATGCGCCGGCACGTCCTTCTTGTAATGCGGCGGGTCGCCGACGTAGCCGTACCAGCCGCCAGGGCGCACCCACACGATCTTCGAGGCGGGCACCCACTGCCCTTCGTTGTCGCTGACGGTGAGTTCGTCGTGCGGCCCCATGCCCAGGCCGTTGGGCTGGCGCAGGCCGGTGGCGACCACGGTGGTGCCGCGGCCGTCCTTGCCGACGCGGCACAGCACCGATTGCAGGGGCAGGCCGACCGGCGTGTTCAGGGCGCCTTTCGCATAGTAGAAATTGCCCGCCTGGTCGGTCTGCAGATCGAAGGCGAAGTTGTTGTAGGTCGGCCATACCACGCCGTCGTGGTTGAAGCTCTCGTAGGCGTCGGCCTCGCCATCGTGGTCGAGATCGACCAGGCGGGTGATCTGGTCGCGGCCGAGCACGTACGCCACATCGTCGACGATGCGCAGGCCGAGCGGCTCGTAGAGTCCGGCGGCGTAGCGGCGCCAGCTCACCTTCGCGAGCGTCTGATCGACCCCGGAGGCGATCCACACGTCGCCGGAGAAGGTCGCGATGGCGGCGCGGCCGTCACGGAAGAAGTCGACCCCGGTCGGGCGGATCCACGATTTCCAGGGGTTGGCGATGGGCAGCGGGACGGTGTCGACGGTGTAGGCGCCGGTGTTCGCGCCGAGTGTGCCCGCGACCTCCAACGCGGACCCCCACTGCGGCGCGCCGCCGCGACACAGCGCGTCGACGTCGACCGGTGCGGGCAGCGCCGCGA
>JACDGQ010000180.1 GCA_013821615.1 Planctomycetota bacterium | reverse complement strand
CGCCTTCCGCAGGCCTTCGCCACGCCGACCGGCTTCGCCCCGGCCGAAGGCGCTGGCATGCTCGCACTGCGCGCCACCGCCCATGCCCCGGGCGGCTGGTGGCTGCGCGGCGGGGTGCGCTGCGGCGATGCCGGCCACGAGACGCTCTTCACCGATCCGGCCACCCTGCAGCGCGCGCTCGCGGCGCTGTGGGCCATCCTCCCGGAACCGGAGCTGATCGTCACCCATGGCACCGGCACCGCCGCCGGCGATGCCTACGAACTCGCTGGGCTCGCCAGCGGTCCCTGGTCCGCGGTGCCGCGCCTGGCCTGCAAGCCGGTGATCGGTCATTGCCTGGGGGCGAGCGGCGCGGTGGAACTGGCGCTGGCCCTTGAGGCCCCGGTCCAGCGCCTGTGGAAGCTCAGCCTGGGATTCGGGGGGCATCTGGCGGCGGTGGCCGTGGAGCGGGCCTGAATACTCGGGACGGGACAAGATCTTGGGGCCGATCCGGAAATGCCTGACCGGATGCGCACATGTATTAGAGGCAAAGTTTCCGATATTGACCTGTTATTCCAGCCCACAATCCACCTGGGGAACATCACTGGTGGATTGCAGCGCGCGCTCGACTGGCATCCCCCGGTCTTTGGAATTTTACTGAAAATTTATCGTAAATACCTATTTTAAATGATCTTATGTCTCAATTGATAAATACCTGCCCGGCTCCCGGTTTTGGCATTTGCATTCGCAGTGGACACTCCACACTCTGCCCCGCTCACAACGGCATCGCCTTGCCGCTAATGATCTATCCCAATGCCCGATCCAAAGGAAATCCTGCCGCTCGTGCCGGACCTCTCTCATGAGGTCGACGAGGACGATCTGCCCCACGGCACCACCCCCACGGCGTCGACCGCGGAGCTGCGCGAACTCGTGCGCAGCCACGGTGAGCGCTTCCAGCCGATCCTGGCGGTGCTGCGCGACCAGCCGTGGAAGGAGCTGGTCACCAGCCGCGATCTGATGGACAGCCTCTCGGCCCAGGGGCTGGAGATGTCGGAACGCACCCTGCGCCTGCACCTCGCCGAGCTCGCCGAGGTCGGTCTGATCGCACGCCATGGCCGCAAGGGCTACCACCTCACCCCCGCCGGCGTCGAGGTCACCCGCGAGCTGACCATCGCGCGCCGCCTGGGCAGCATCCTCTACCGCATGGAGGAGACCACCTGCCAGCTGAGCTTCGATCTGGCCGCGGGCACCGGGCTGGTCTCGATCAACGCCTACGTCATCCCGCGCGAGTTCATCCTGCCGCTGTGCGATGAACTCGAGGCGGTGTTCGGCGCCGGCCTGGCGGTCGGCTCGCGCGTGCTGGTGGCAGGCCCGGGCGAGGACATCCTCGGCCGCGCCGTCCCGGCGGGCTGCCTGGGCCTGGGCACGATGTGCTCGCTGACCCTGGCCGGCATGCTGATGCGCCGCGGCGCGCCCACCCACCCGATCTTCGGCGGGCTGCTGCATGTCGAGGGCGGCAAGCCGCAGCATTTCCTCGAGATGATGCGCTACGACGCGACCACGCTCAGCCCGAACGAGGTCTTCATCCGCGCCAATTTCACCAGCGTCAGCCAGGCCGCGCACACCGGCACCGGCGCCATCACCGCGTCGTTCCGCGAGGTGCCGATGAGCGCGCTGCCGGCGCTGCGCGCGGTCGAGGCGGAGTGCGCCGCGGCCGGCTTCCCCGGCATCCTGGTCATCGGCCGGCCCGGCCAGCCGGTGATGAACGTGCCGGTGCACGAGGGGCGTGTCGGGGTGGTGCTGGCCACCGGCCTCAATCCGCTCGCCAGCCTGTGGGAGCACGACCGGCTCAAGCAGCACTCGCAGCGGGGCGCCCAGGGCAGCCCGCAGCTGCGCCTCGATTTCAGCCGCCCGATGGTCGGCCCCGCGCCCTACGAGCAGCTCATCCCGTATCAGGATTTCCGCAGGCGCGCCACCGGCCTGCTCATCGCCGCCGGGGCTTCTGCATAACCGTTCATCAGTCGCCCGCTCTCGTCAACGCTTCCTGCCCCCCTAAGGTCCGCCCATGACGCACCATGGCCTCCCCCCTGCCCAGGGCCTCTACGATCCGTACTTCGAGCACGATGCCTGCGGCGTCGGCTTCCTCGCCAACATCAAGGGCGCCAAGAGCCACGACATCATCACCCGGGGGCTGCGCATCCTCTGCAACCTGACCCACCGCGGCGCGGTGGGTGCGGACCCCAACGACGGCGACGGCGCCGGCATCCTCATCCAGATCCCCGACGCGCTGTTCCGCGCGGTGGTGCCGTTCAGCCTGCCGGCGAGCGGCGATTACGGCGCGGGCGTGGTCTTCCTGCCGCGCGACGACGCCCGCCGCGCCGCCTGCATGAAGGAGATCGAGGCGGCGGTCACCGCCCAGCACCTGCAGCTGCTCGGCTGGCGCGACGTCCCCACCGACAACAAGACCCTGGGCCGCAACGCACGCGCCAGCGAGCCGCTGGTCAAGCAGCTCTTCGTCGGCCGCGGCGCGACCGCGCCGGCGCGCTTCGAACTCGCCCTCTATCTGACGCGCAAGCAGGCCGAGAACGCCATCCGCAGCGGCGGGCACTCGCCCGACCACGCCTTCTACATCTGCTCGCTGTCGTCCAAGTCGATCGTCTACAAGGGCATGTTCCTGGCCGAGCAGCTCGGCGTGTACTTCCCCGACCTCAGCGACCCGCGCGCGGCCTCGGCCCTGGCCCTGGTCCACCAGCGCTATTCGACCAACACCTTCCCGACCTGGGACCTGGCCCACCCGTTCCGCTTCGTCGCCCACAACGGCGAAATCAACACCCTGCGCGGCAACGTCAACCGCATGCGCGCGCGCGAGGCGCTGCTCGCCCACAAGGACCTCGGTGACGGGGTCAAGCATCTGCGCCCGGTGATCATCGAGGGCGGCTCGGACACCGCCTGCTTCGACAACGCGCTCGAGATGCTGGTGCGCACCGGCCGCTCGCTGCCGCACGCCCTGGCGATGCTGGTGCCGGAGGCGTGGGCCTCGCGCACCAGCCTGCCGCGCGCGCGCAAGGGCTTCTATGAGTACCACGCGACCATGATGGAGCCGTGGGACGGCCCAGCCAACCTGGTGACCTGCGACGGCGTGTCGATCGTCGCGGCGCTCGACCGCAACGGCCTGCGCCCGGCGCGCTACACCATCACCAACTCCGGCGACATCTGCTACGCCTCGGAGATGGGCGTGCTCGACTTCCCCGCCGACCAGGTGGCTCGTAAAGGGCGCCTGGCGCCCGGCAAGATGCTGGTCGTAGACACCGCGCGCGGCGTGTTCCTCGAGGACGAGGCGATCAAGGAGGAGCTGTCCGCGGCGCACAACTACGCCGATTGGATCGAGCGCTACAAGATCACCCTCGACCAGCTGCCCGCGCCGGCCCAGCCGCCGGTGCCCAAGCACGCCCAGCTGCGCCAGCAGCAGCAGGCCTTCGGCTACACCGTCGAGGACCTCAAGGTGGTGATGGCGCCGATGGCCATCGACGGCCAGGAGCCGGTCGGCTCGATGGGCGACGACACCCCGGCCGCGGTGCTGACCACCCAGCCGAAGCCGCTCTACAACTACTTCAAGCAGCTCTTCGCCCAGGTCACCAACCCGCCCATCGACCCGATCCGCGAGGAGATCGTGATGTCGCTGGTGCAGTACGTGGGCAGCGCGCGCAACATCCTCGAGCCCGGCCCGGAGCACTGCCGGATGCTGGAGATCGAGCAGCCGATCCTCGCCAACGAGGAGCTCGAGCAGCTGCGCCAGGCCGACGTGCCCGGCTTCCGCGGCACCACCCTGCGCATGCTCTTCCCGGTCAAGGACGGCCCCGCGGCCCTCGAGCAGCGCCTCGACGCGCTGTTCATCGAGGCCGAACGCGCCGTCGATCACGGCTTCACCGTGCTGGTGCTCAGCGACCGCGGCGTCACCGCCGAGCAGGCGCCGATCCCGGCGCTGCTCGCGGTCTCGGCCATCCATCACCACCTGATCCGCGTCGGCAAGCGCACCCAGTGCTCGCTGATCGTCGAGTCGGGCGAGCCGCGCGAGACCCACCACTTCGCGCTGCTGGTCGGCTATGGTGCCACCGCCATCAACCCCTACCTGGCCTTCGATTCGATCCTCGACCTGGTCGACGCCGGCATCCTGCCCGAGTTCGACGGCAACCGTGCCGCCGACGAGGAGCACGACGCCGTCTACCACTACACCAAGCGCTACATCAAGGCGATCGGCAAGGGCCTGTACAAGGTGTTCTCGAAGATGGGCATCTCGACCCTGCAGAGCTACTGCTCGGCGCAGATCTTCGAGGCCATCGGCCTGTCCACGCCGTTCGTGAAGAAGTACTTCACCGGCACCGCCACGCGCATCGAGGGCGCCGGCGTGCTCGAGATCGCGCGCGAGACCCTGACCCGCCACCGCGTCGCCTTCGCGCCGCTGATCGACACCAACCGCGACCTCGAACGCGGCGGCTACTACCACTGGCGGCGCGAGGGCGACCACCACATCATGAACCCCGAGGTCATCGCCCTGCTGCAGCACTCGGTGCGCGCCGGCGACCGTTCCACGTTCCGCCGCTACACCAGGCTGATCGACGACCAGGCCAAGCAGCTCGCGACCCTGCGCGGCCTGTTCAAATTCAAGGACGCGACGCCGATCCCGCTCGAGCAGGTCGAGCCGGTCGAGGCGATCTTCAAGCGCTTCTGCACCGGCGCGATGTCGCTCGGCTCGATCTCGACCGAGGCGCACGAGACCATGGCCATCGCCATGAACCGCATCGGCGGGCGCTCCAACACCGGCGAGGGCGGCGAGGACGCGCGGCGCTTCGTGCGCGATGCCAACGGCGACCTGCGCCGCTCGGCGATCAAGCAGGTGGCCTCGGGCCGCTTCGGCGTCACCCCCCACTACCTGGTCAACGCCGACGAGATCCAGATCAAGATGGCCCAGGGCGCCAAGCCCGGCGAGGGCGGCCAGCTGCCCGGCCACAAGGTCTCGGAGTACATCGCGCGGCTGCGCCACAGCGTGCCCAACGTGACGCTGATCAGCCCGCCGCCGCACCACGACATCTACTCGATCGAAGATCTCGCGCAGCTCATCTACGACCTCAAGAACGTCAACCCGGCCGCCAACGTCTCGGTCAAGCTGGTCAGCGAGGTCGGGGTCGGCACGGTCGCGGCCGGCGTGGCCAAGGCGCACGCCGACCTGGTGACCATCTCGGGCTGCGAGGGCGGCACCGGCGCCAGCCCGATCTCGTCGATCAAGCACGCCGGCATCCCGTGGGAGCTCGGCCTGGCCGAGACCCACCAGACGCTGGTGCTCAACGACCTGCGCGGGCGCATCAAGGTGCAGACCGACGGCCTGCTGCGCACCGGCCGCGACGTGGTCATCGCCGCGATCCTGGGCGCGGAGGAGTTCGGCTTCGCCACGGTCGCGCTGGTCACGGTCGGCTGCATCATGATGCGCAAGTGCCACCTCGACACCTGCCCGGTGGGCGTCGCGACCCAGAACGAGGCGCTGCGCAAGAAGTTCAACGGCAAGGCGGAGCACGTCGTCACCTTCTTCACCTTCATCGCTGAAGAAGTGCGCGAGCTGCTCGCCAAGCTCGGCTGCCGCTCGCTCGACGAGCTGGTCGGGCGCACCGAGATGCTCGAGATGAACGAGGCGATCAAGCACTGGAAGTCTCAGGGTCTGGACTACGCCAAGATCCTGATGAAGCCCACGGTCGGCGCGGACGTCGCGACGCGCTGCGTGGCCAGCCAGGACCACGGCATCGGCGCGGTGCTCGACCGCAAGCTCATCGAGCTGGCCAAGCCCGCACTCGAGCGCAAGGAGAAGGTGGTGATCGCGCTGCCGCTGCGCAACTCGAACCGCACCGCCTGCACCATGCTCTCGGGCGAGATCGCCAAGCGCCACGGCCGCGATGGGCTGCCCCCCGGCACCATCGACATCACCTTCACCGGGGTGTCGGGGCAGAGTTTCGGCGCCTTCCTGGCCGAGGGCATCACCCTCAAGCTGGTCGGCGACGGCAACGACTACGTCGGCAAGGGCATGTCGGGCGGACGCATCGTCATCCATCCGGCCCCGGGCGCGGCCTTCGCCTGGAACGAGAACTCGATCGTCGGCAACACCGTGATCTACGGCGCCACCGGCGGCGAGGTGTTCTTCGCAGGCCAGGGCGGCGAGCGCTTCGGCGTGCGCAACTCCGGCTGCCGGGCAGTGGTCGAGGGCGTGGGCGACCACGGCTGCGAGTACATGACCGGTGGCGTGGTGGTGGTGCTGGGCAAGACCGGGCGCAATTTCGCGGCCGGCATGTCCGGCGGCCTGGCCTTCATCTACGACGAGTCGCGGCGCTTCAACCGGCGCTGCAACCAGGGCATGGTCGACCTCGAGCAGCTGCACGAGGCCGAGGACAGCAGCCTGGTGCGCGAGCTGGTGCAGAAGCACGCCGACCTCACCGGTTCGCCGATCGCGAAGCGCGTGCTCGGCGCCTGGGAGGAAGAGCGGAAGAAGTTCGTCAAGGTCTTCCCGCACGAGTATCGGCGCGTGCTGCTCGAGCGCGCGGCCAAGGCCAAGACCGGCCCCGGCGCGGCGAAGGAGCCCGCGCGTGCGTGAACTCGACCGTCCGAAGGTCCGGAAGTCCGGAAGTCCGGAAGTCGGTGGCGACACCACCGAGCTCAGCAG
>JACDGQ010000004.1:20145-30320 GCA_013821615.1 Planctomycetota bacterium | reverse complement strand
TCGGAGCACAGCCAGGTCGCCGCCAACGGCGACATCCACGTGCGCCGCGTGCGCGGCGGCCGCCTGGTCTGCGGCGGCAGCATCACCGCGGAGATCGCCGGCGACGCCGCCGGAACGCCCACCGAACTGTGGGCCGGCCAGGGACTCGGCCTGGAGCAGCACCAGGAACTGGTGCGCGTCGTCACCGCGCGCCACGCCGCCGCCCGCGAGCGCCTGCTCGCCGAATCCAAGGCTCTGAAAGCCGAGATCGATGACGCCACGCTGTCCGGCAAGCGCCTCGAGGGCGCGCACTTCACCCGGCGCGACGTGCTGGTCGAGCGCCAGGCGAAGCTGCACCTGATGACCGGCCACCTCGACAGCCTGCGCCGCACCGCCGAGGAGGTCCGGCAGCGCGTGGAAAGCGGCCGCGCGACCCTGGACCGCGCGCCCGGCGCGCCCACGCCGGTGGATCCGAGCGCCGCGATCCGCATCGCCCAGCTGGCGCACGACGGGGTGAGCGTGCGCATCGCCGACAACGATGCAGAGACGCTGGTGATGCCCCAGGGGATGCTGATGGTCGGGCGGACCTGAGCTGAAGGCCGCTGGGAAGACGCGAGAATCCCGCAGTGGACTCCTCGACCTCGCTGATTCCTGCACCGCGGCGCCCGCAGGTGACCATCTGGATCGGACCAGGGACTGCGTCTCGGGCGATTTTCCCCATGAAGTGACAGCGCGGTAGGCTGGTGGCTGATCGCACGATCGCCCCGCGCCCTCACGGCGCGGGTGTCGCATCGACGGCATATTGCGCCCGCGTCTCCACCGCCACCGGCAGCGGCTCGGCTTCCGCCATGCCCGGCGCGGTCACGCTGCCGCCCAGGTCGCCGCTGACCGCAAGCGCCACCCGCCAGCGCTGTTCAACGGTGCCGATCTCCAGCCGCACCGCCTGCGCGTCCTCGGCGAGCACGACGGGCGCCATGGTCGTGACTGCCTCATCGGCGATCTGGAACACGTGCAGGAAGAGCGTCTGCTCCGCGAGCGGTGCGGCCACCTCCAGCCGCCAATCGCAGTACGGCGGCTCGCCGCGCCGCGGTCCGGTGTGATCATACTGCGCGGTCGGCTCGAGCGGATGGCCCCAATTGCGGTGGCCCTCGCCGCCGCGCCGCGTGATGCTTGCCGGCGCCGGCAGCAGGGTGCGCATGAACATGCGGCTGCGCCCGCTCGACAGGACCTTTGCATCGGGCCCGAAGTCATCGGGACGGCTGAGCCAGGTGGTGATGAGGCCGACGCCGCTGGTGCGGGCGACGTGGCCGGGCACCAGCTCCTCGACCGTACCGCCCTGCGCCGGTTCGGCCGGGACGTGGAGCATGAAGTGCTTGGCGAAGGCGGCGCGAGTCGACACGACGCGATCGAGCACCACTACGTACTCGTCCATGCCGGGCCGGCCGCGCAGATAGAGGAACTGCCGCGTCACCGACCGCGCCTTCGCCGGCGCATAGCCCGCGGTCAGGTCGGCCGCGGAGTAGGTGTACGTGGCGCGGTCGCGGTAGGCGGTGATGCTGCCGCGCGCACAGCGCTGGTCCTCGTAGACGTGGCGCAGCAGGCCGCCGTCGTTCTCGTTGCGCGTCGCGCGGCGCGGGTGCTCGTCGGGATCGAAGATCGTGACCAGGTTGAAGACCAGGCTGCCGCCCCAGTAGAAATCCTCGTCATTGCCGCCCATGCCGCCACCGCGCCCGACCAGGCCGCCGCGACGCGAGATCAGGAAGTGGCCTTCATCATCGTGCTGGTGGCCGGCGAAGTGCGGCCCCGCGCCGAAGAAAGCCCAGGTCGCGTCGGGATCGTCCCAGGCGGAGCGCATGAAGACGTTGCCCGCACCTGCGAACAGGTACGCGAGCGGCAGCCCCAGCTGCGCCGGCGAACTTGCAGTCACCGTGGGATCGATCAGCAATGCCGCCCACGGCCCGTCCGCATACTGGCCGTCGGCGCGCGCCTGCAGCGCCTGCCACTGCGCCAGCGGATCGCGCAGCGCCCGCGCCACCAGCGGCGCGCTGCTGGCGAAACCGGCATAGCGGTCGCCACCGCCATCGTCGATGAAGGCATGGCGCCCGGTATGCGGCACGCGCAGCCAGGTCAGCCAGTGCGACATCTCGGGCAGGAAACCCCACGGCCGTCCGGCGGTGAAGAGGTTCTGCCCGGTCGCGGTGCGCCACGCCTCGAAAGCATAGGGGATGACGGTGATCGGCCCGTAGGAGCCATGGCCGTGGCTCTCGGCCCACGCCCCACCCATGCGGTCGAAGGCGGGGATGCACTCGTTGGGGATGCGCGTCGCCCACGAGGCCAGGAAACGTTCGGCATCCGCCTGGTGCGCCGTGCCCGCGCCGCCGATGGCCAGCGCGATGAGCAGCTTCTGGGTGATGGCATCGCGGCTGTGCATGACGTTGAGATGGCTGGGCCCCCAGGTCTGGTTGTACTCCCAGGCGCCGTCCTGCAGCGTGATCGCCGCCTGCCCGGTGTACCACGTCAGCCACGTTCCCAGCGCATCGCCATAGCGGCGGCGCTGCGCCGGATCGAGCGCGTCATGGATCCAGTCGTAGGCGATGGCGTGGTACCCGAAGGCGCTGCCGCGCTGGTCGGCGATCATCGTGCCGTCGCCCCAGGCACGGATGATCAGGTCGACATAGGCCTGCGCTGGCCGTCCGGCCTGATGCTCGATCAGATAGACCAGGGCGCAGGACAGGAGGTCGTGCGGAACCGCCCATTTGTTGTCGATCCAACGGATGGCTCCAGCACGCACCGCGTCGTCTGCGGCGCGCTTCAGCGCCGCATAATCGGCCGCACCCGCCCCGGCGCAGCGCGCCGCGAGCGCGGACAGGCCCGCCCGGGTGAGGAAAATGCGTGGATGGTCGAGGATCACCGCGACAGGCTCCGCAGCCATTGCGGCGCGCAGCGTGGCCAGGCAGAGGACGGCGCGCAGCAGGGCGGCGAGGAAAGTCGGCACAGGGTGATCATGCGCGCGCCGATATGGGCCACAAGGAAGAGCGTGGGTTCCAACCCGCCCGCGGTCCATGATGCTGGGTCGCGAGCCACGCCGCGCTGGCGACGACCGCGATGCCTGGATTACAGATTGCGACATCCACCCGGCCCCGGGCCACGTAGTGCGGATCAGCGAGGGAATCTCTCCATGCCCATGCGTCTCCCCCTGTTCGTCCTGGGCGGCCTGCTCGCGGCCTGCGTGTCCGTCCTGACCGGCTGCCTGCGCACGCCCAATTTCCCGTCGACCGGCGCCACCACGCCGCTCGCCTTCACCCTTGCGGCCAATGACGGCTCGCCCTATCCGCTCGCGCAGCATCGCGGCCACGTGGTGCTGCTGGTCAACACCGCGTCGAAGTGCGGCTTCACCGGGCAATACGCGGCCCTGCAGCAGATCTGGACGACCTACCACGAACGCGGTCTGGTCATCATCGGCGTGCCCTCCAACGACTTCTTCGGCCAGGAGCCCGGCACCAACGCGGAGATCGCGACGTTCTGCCACACCACCTACGGCGTCACCTTCCCGATGATGGCCAAGGCCGACGTGAAGGGGCCGCAGCAGATCCCGCTCTACACCTACTTGACGCGCGAGAGTCCCTTCCCCGGCGAGATCGGCTGGAATTTCACCAAATTCCTGGTCGACCGCAGCGGGGCGGTCAGCGCACGCTTCGGTTCGAGCACCACGCCTGATGATCCGGAGCTGATCAAAGCCATCACCACCGCATTGGCGGCGCCCGCTCCGACAGCGGGGAAGTGATCGCCCGACCGGTCACCGCGGCGTATCGACCACGGCGCGACATCACGGCGCCGGGGCCACCCGCGCGGAGCATTCCCCATCAGCTACGGGATGAGTCTCCGTCCACGGCCGACCCATCCACGGCGATGATCCCATCCGCCGTGAGGATCTGGCGCAGGTGCAGGACGAAGTTGCGCAGGCTCTGCCCATCCGAGAACTTCTGGATGATCTGGAACGCCTCCTGCTCGCGATACTGGTGCTGGATCGCCGGGGTCGGATTGACGTTCGACATGACGATGACGGCCTGCTTCTTGCCTGGCCGATCCAGCGTGCGGATCGCGGCCAGGACCGGCACGCTCGGCTGACCATAGAGCGTCACATCCAGCAGGATGAGATCCGGCGAGGTCCCTGCGCTGGCGTGCGCGGCCAGAGCCGGCAGGGCGCTGTCGGCGCGGGTATGATCCTCGAGGCTGACCTCCCAGCGTGCGGCCGCGAACGCCTGGGTCAGCAGATCGGCTTCGAGCGGGTTGTCGTCGATGATGAGGATCCGGGGGACGTGGCTCATAAAGGGGCGGATCCTGCGGCGCGGCCGGTGGCGTGGACGACAGGCCCTTCTCTACGAGACGCTGCCGGCGCTTCAACCCGTGTCCTTCCCAGACCATGCAACGCGCCAGGAGGCGCTCCTATTCCGCACAGCTGGACCTGGCCAGCAATCCTGGTCCCCACGTGCAGCGTGTGGCGACCAGGGGGCTGCGAAAACGCCAGCAGCGGCGTCCCGTCCTATCAACCTGGGCGATATTCCGCTGCGCGGAGCCCCTGATGGGGGCAAAAAAAAGAGACCCCGGGTCAACCCCGGGGTCTCTGGTGATCGCGCGGTGGAACGTGCGGTTCAGAGCTTCTTGTTCGCCTCGGCGGCCGCGACGTACTTCTTCGGGTCGGCCTTGACCTTGGCGGCGCACTTGTTGCAGCACACGCCGATCTCGACCTCCTTGCCGGCGCTGTCCTTGGCCTTGATCGGGGCGACCGCGGGGTCGATATCATGGCCGCTGGCTGGGCAGACGGTGTTGACGGCCTTCGGGGCATCTTCGGCCATGGCCGCACCGGCGAAGGAGAGGGAGAGGATGAGGGCGAGGATGTGACGCATGGTAGGTCTCCTGGGGACAGGGGATACGGTTACGGGCGTCCTGCGTTTACAACCCTGATCGCCCGTGGCGAGCGGAATCCCTGCCGTCGGTTCGTCACGGCGCCAGCGCGGCGGTCACCGTGATGACAATGGTCTGCTGCGTCGCGGACCCGCTGGTGATCGAGGTCGGCGCCTGGAAGTACAGCGCATAGGTCGCGGTGTACCCGCTCAGCAGGCCGCTGGTCAGCGCCTGCGGCGTGGTCGTCAGGGTCAGCGGATACGAACCGGCGACGGCAGGCGCCAAGGCCGAGGCACCGCTCGCATCGGCTTTCATCAGGTAGGCATTCGAACCCGCGCTGGCCGCAGGGGCCCAGGTCGACGGCGCGGTCGTCGTGCTGGCGATGCTCAGATCGACCGTGCAGTTGCCGACATCGAGGATCGTCAGATCCAGACCGCTGGTGATGGAGTTGGCCACCGTGCCCACGGTCAGCGTGCCGAGCGTCCAGCTGCGCGGATCGACGCCCGTGGCCCAGGCGATCGCGACGCTGGTGGTGCCCGGGCCGAGATCGACCGCACTGGCGGCGTTGCCGGTCGCCGCGGCCAGGGCCACCGCATCGTGGATGTGGCTGCCCGAGGCGATGAAGATGCCGGTCGCCTTGCCGGCGCCCGTAGCCGCCGCGCTGTAGGCACCGCCTGGCGTCAAAATCGGCGCACCCGCCAGCGTCATGGTCAGCGTGGCGCCGCTCTGGTTGGCGATGGTGGTCGAAGCCAGCGTATCGCCGCTCACCGGTAGACCGAGATCGGCCACTGTCATCGCTGCGACGGTGACGCTCTCCGAGAAGGTCAGCGTCACCGTGTCGGATGCGCTGACGCCACCGGTGCCGCCGTCCGTCCAGGCCGCCGCCAGCAGCACCGGGGCCGCGGCGTCGGTCGCCGCCGTCGCCGAGCCCTCGACCTGGATCAGGCCGGCGCCCGCCGCCTGCTTCAGGGAAGTGTTCGCGGTGATGCGCACCGCCGGGGTTGCTGCCGTGTCGCCGCTGGCCAGCGGGGTCACCAGCACGTCGATCACCGCGTCGTTGGCCGTGGTGCCGGTGTCGTACGTGGTCACAGTATACCCTGCCACCGTCACCGTGAAGCCGCTGAAGTCGTCATTCACCGCCTGGTCGAAGGTCAGGCGGATGCGGTCGAGGTGCCCATCGCCATTTCCGTCCCGGGTCTGGCGGGTGGACAGCAGCGGCGCGCAGTCGGTCAGGGTCACGGCGGTCGCGGTGTAGGCGATGCGGAACAGCCGCCCCGCCTGCGCGAAGGTCGCACCGTCCGCCAAGCCGGTGAAGGTGCCGCTCGCCGAGGCCGAGGTGATGATGGTGTAGACCGTGCCGATCGCCGCATTGACGTTACTGGCGACGGTCAGCGTGCCGCCGCGCGTCACCGCCCCCGTGCTCGCTACGCGATCGTTGGTGGGCGTCGTGCCGTCGAGATCCACGCTCAGGGTCGCCGAGGCGTTGCTGGTCACCGCCCCGGTGCTCAGCGTGGCGATGGTCGTGCCGCCGGTGCCGGGTGCGAGGGTGCCGCCGTTCGCCACGGTCACCGCTCCGGCCACCGTGCCGGTGCCACCCAGGGTGGCGCCGGAGGCGACCGTCACCGCGCTGCCCGCGGCGGTCGAACCGGTGACCAGCAGGGTGCCGCCGCCCACCGTCGTCACCCCGGTCGCGGCATCGGTTCCGGACAGGGTCAGGGTGCCGGCGCCGGTCTTGGTCACCGCGCCGCTGCCGCTGAGCGCGGCCGCGTAGGTCTGGTTCCGGTTGCCTTGCGTGAAGGTGAGGGCATCAGCGGCGGCGCTGTTGTTGACGATCGCGCTGGCGACGGCGGTGAGATTGTCGAGCACCAGATTGCCTGCTGAAACCGTGACTCCCCCGGTGAAACTCAGATCTTGGCTTCCGAAGCCGCAGCGCAGGGTCAGCGACCCGCTGCCCGCCTTGGCCAGCGCCACGCTGCCGGCGCCGCCATTGCGGATCAGGCCGTCGTAAGTGCAATCGACCGCGTTGGAGATGGTCAGCAGCGCCGGATTGGTCGGGCCCGCGGCTGCGCCGCTCTCGGTGTTCTGGATGACCGCCGCCTGGTCGGCGCTTGAGCTCTGGATACCTGCGACCGTCTCCACATAGCCGTTGAGTTCCAGCTTCGCGCTGTTGCCACCGAGTCCCGAGATGAAGGTGATGACCGCGGTGTCGGCGATCTGATTGTTCGCGGCCAGGCGCAGGACATCCGAGCCGACGGTGTCGCCGATGCTGATGTTGCCCGCGATGGCGTTGACGCCCGCGGTCTTCTGCAGGATCAGGGTGCCGTCGCTGAGGGTGGTGGTCCCTGAAGCGGTGTTGGCCAAGGTGCCGGCGATGGTCATCGTCCCGGTGCCGGTCTTGGTCAGGCCACCCGTGCCGCTGATCACGCCGAAGAATGTGGTGTCGGTGTTGTCGCCACCGCAGGTCAGCGTCGCCGCGCCCAGCACCACCGCGCCACCGGTGGCGCCGCCGCCGGCCAGTGAAGCCACAGTGTTGCTGAAGCCAGTGATGTCGAGCGTCACGCCCGCGACGTCGGCCACGCTGAGGGGCGAGAGCAGACCGAAGGCCTGGTTCGCGACGCCGGCCTTGAGCGTGCCGGCGCTGAGCGTGGTCGCGCTGGTGTAGGTGTTGGCGCCCGCCAGCGTCAGCGTGCCAGCGCCGGCCTTGATCAGCCCGAAATCCGTCCCTGAAATGGTGTGCTCCACGACGCTCGACACCGTCACCGTATCGCCTGAGGCGATGGTGAAGGTCGTGCCGCCACTCTGGGTCAGGGAGATGTTCCCACCGCTGATCGTCGAACTGGTGCCACCGCCGAGCGTGCTGATGCCGAAGTCGGGATTCCAATTGGCGAAGTCAGCTCTGGCGGAGGTCGCCGAGAGTGTGCCGCCATTGAGCACCACGGCGTGGAGGTGGTTGGATGCCGCCGGGGTGGTGAGCACACCCCCCGCATCGATCTGGATGGTCTTGGCGCCGGATGCGGAGGCGCCCACGAAGGAGTTGTCACCGATCACCGCGACCGTCCCGCCCGCGCTGATCAGCACCCCGCTGGCGGTGCCGATGGCGCCGGTGGCGGTGTTGGGGGTGGTGGTCGCCAGGGTGCCGCCGCTGACCGTGACCAGTCCGGTGAAGGTGTTGTTCTGCGACAGGGTCAGTGTGCCGGTGCCGGTCTTGGTCAGGCCGCCGGCCCCGCTCAGCACGGCGCCGATGGTGAGATCCCCGCTCGCCGCGTTGACGGTGCGCGTCGCAGCCATGGTCATCGCCAGATTCACGGTCTGCAGGGCACTGCCGTTGTTGGTCAGGGCCCCCGCCAGCGTGATGCGCCGGCTCAGCGTCGACCCCAGCGTGAAGGCGCTGGCGCCGCTGGCGAAGCTGACGCTGGCGAAGCTGGTGTCGGCACCGAAGTCCGCGTCCGGCGCCAGGCGCGTGGCGCCGGCGAAGACCAGGCTGTCGCCAGGCAGCGGCGCGACGTCGCCGACCCAGTTCGCCGCCGTCGTCCAGAGATTGTCGCCGCCACCGCCGTCCCAGGTGCGCGTCGACGGCGCCACCGACGTGGCGTCGACCAGTTCCACCGTGGCCGGGCGGTAGAAGATCTGGAAGGTGCGGGATTGCTGACTGAAGGTCGCGCCATTCACCAAGCCGGTGAACGTGCCGCTCACCGCGCTGCCGCTGGCGATGGTGTAGGTGCGGCCGACCGCGGCATTGGCGATGCTCGCCACGGTCAAGGTGCCGGCCAGCGCGACGGCGCCGGTGGAGGTGAAACGGTCAGCGAGGGATCCCGAACCATTGAGGTCAACGCTCAGCGTACCGGTTGCGCTGCTGGTCACGGCGCCGGTGGCCAGCGTACCGATGGTGGTGCCGCCGGTGCCGGGCGCCAGGGTCCCGCCGGCCTGCAGCGCGATCGTCCCCGCCACCGTGCCGGTGCCGGCCAGGGTGCCGGTTCCGGAAGCCGCCACCGCGCTGCCCGCCGCAGTCGCGCCGGTGATCAGCAGCGTCCCGCCGCTGACCGTGGTGGCGCCGGTCGCGGTGTTGGTCCCGGCCAGGGTCAAGGTGCTGCTGCCAGCTTTGACCAGCTCGGACCTTGAAGTGGCGCCGTCGCTGATGACGCCGCTGAAGGTGGTGGAGGCGGCCCCGCTCACGGTCAGCGTGGCGTCGGCCAGCCCGTTGTTGGTCACGATGCCAGCGCCGCCGCCGTTGTCCGCCAGCGATCCGACCTGCTGAGCCTTGCCGCCGAGATCCAGGGTCGCGCCGCTGGCGATCGTCAGGGCCGTCGCCACCGGCAGCGGGTTCGCGCCACCGCCATTGAACGCGAGATTGCTGATCTGCTGGATCGCGGCGCCTCCGCCCGTCGCCCCGGTGAAGCCCAGGTAGGCCGTGGAGGCGCCCAGGGTCGTGGTCAGGCTGGTGACCGTGAGGGTGGAGGTGATGGTGTCGCCGGTGGTGAGGTCCTTCAGGGTCTGCACCAGCGTGGTCGCGCCGTCATAGCGCAGGGTCACGGCGATCTGGTCGCCGCTGGCGGGGTCGACCGGCGACGAGGCGATGAACGGGGTCGTCACCGAACCGCCGGTGAAGAAGCCGGTGCCCTTGGTGTTGCCGGGGAAGATGTTGATGGCAGCGGCGACGCTGGGAGCGATGCCGCCATACCCCAGGCCCCCTCCGCCCCCGCCCACTGCCGCCGGACCGCGGCTGTCGGTCTGCAGCACGAAGGCCGCACCATCGGCCACGCGGGAGCCGGTAGCCTGGTAGCGGAAGGCCGCAGTGAACCCCGTGACCGAGAGCGGAGTGTTCAGGAAGGCGCTGCGCGACTCGCCGGTGCCGTTGTCGGTCAGGGTCAGCACATTGCTGGCCACCGTGGCGCCGTTGTTGAGCGTCCAGCCGCTGCCGTTCGTGCCGAAGCTGCTGACCAGCGTGGTGCCCAGCTTGAGGGTGCCGGCGAGGACATCGGTGCCGCCCGCATAGGTGCTGGATCCGTACAGCTCTAGCGTGCCGCCGCCCTGTTTGGCAAGCCCGCCGGTGCCGCCGAGCGCGCCACCGAGGCTCAGCGTCGAGGCCGCGACCGTGACCTGCCGGCTGGCCACCCCCAGCGTCACCGCGCCGCTGCCGAGGTCGAGCGCGCTGCTGCCGGTGAAGGTGAAGTCGCCGTTCCAGGTCTGCGGGTTGTTCGCCGTCATGACCAGCGCCGCGCCGGAGGTGTTGTCGATGGTCGTGCCGTTGGCGATGGTCAGCGTGCTGGCCGACGACCCGAGCGCGCTGGCGT
>JACDGQ010000004.1:0-20135 GCA_013821615.1 Planctomycetota bacterium | reverse complement strand
GTTGATGGCCAGCGTTCCGGCGCTGAGGCTGACACCGCCGGTGAAGGCATTGGTACCGCTGAGCGCCAGCGTTCCCGCACCGGTCTTGCTCAGCCCGCCGGCGCCACCGACGATCCCGCCGATGGCGACATGCCCGCTGGCGCACAGCACGGTGCGGACAGCCGTAACGTTCAAACCCAGGTTCAGCGTCTGCAGCGTGCCACTGTTGTTGGTGATGCCGCCCGCCAGGGTGATGCCAAATGCGCTGCTGTAGGGCGAGAGCTGCGACCCGGGGATCACCTGCGACGGCGCGCTGGTCGACTCCCCCGGCCTGGCCCAGCCCACCGCCACGTTGTCGCCACCACCACCCTCCTTCTGCAGCGCCTCGATGTAGTAACGCTGGCCGGCGATCAGGGCGATGGGCGTAGATTTCTGCGAACCGAGCTTGTTCCACTCCTGGATGCCCGTGAAACTCGCGACCGAGGCGATCAGCGCCTTGTTCGCCGGGTCGGTGTCGGTGCTCAGCCACAACTGGCCCTCGTCATCGGTGGCGATCCAAAAGGTGTAGGTGCCGGTGGTCGGCGCGGTGATGAAGCCGCGGATGCGCGTACCATAATTGTCCGCCCAGTTCGAGGGTGCCTCGAAAGTAGACAAGGTGCTGCTGATGTTCGGCGTGGTGGTGAGCGGGATAGTGGTGATGTTGGTGCTGCCGATCCCGGTCCAGACCTCGTAGGTGATGGTGCCAGTGCCGGCGCTGGCAGGGCCTATGACGAAGGCGCCGGCCCCGGCATTGAAGGTGATGCTGGCGAAACTGGTCGCGGCGGGGAAGTCATTGACCGGCGCCAAGCGGGTTGACCCGGCGAACACCAGATCGTCCCCGGCCCTAGGTGCGATATCAAAGTCCCAATTGGCTGCGGTCGTCCAATTGTTGTCCGCACCGCCGCCATCCCAGATCCGGGTGGTAGGATGGGCCACATCGGTCAGGGTCACCGTGGTCGTAGTGTAGGCGATCTGGAAGGCACGCCCCCCACTCTCGAGTTTTGCTCCGTTCGGCAGTCCGCTGAACGTCCCCGAAACCGTCCCGGCCGAGACAATGGTATAGACCTTGCCCAGGGCGGAATTGGCCACGGTGCTGACCGTCAGCAGACCGCCGCACGTCACGGTCGCCGCACTGGTGATGCGGTCGCTGGTGGGCGTGGTACCGTCGAGGTCGACGCTGAAGGCCGCGCCGCTGGCGAAGGTCAACGCTCCGGAGGTGAGCGTGGCGATCGTCGAGCCCCCGGTCAGCAACGTCGCCGGCACCAGGGACAGACCGGCGACCGTGCCACCGCTGTGGGCGGCGTCGTCCCACAACAGGTACATCGCATTCCCGCCGTTGCCCTCCTCATACTGCACGCGCATGCGGTACGCCCCTGCCGCCAAGGCGGTCTGGACGGTGCGGGTGGTCTCGCTTTGGCCACCGCCCCAAAGGTTGCTTCCCCACTCGCTGGCCTGGACCACGCCGTCGCCATTGAGGTCGAGCCACACCCGGCTGCCGTCGTCCGAGCGCGTGGACAGGTTGGTGCCGCCCACCGGCACCTGGATATACCCGTCCCACTGCACCGAGAAGTTGTCCCAATCGCCGTCGTTGCCGCCGATGCCGAAAGCGGCGCGCTCGGCGCCGGTGCCGAAGGAACCGGACTGGCTGATGATCTGGTCGATGCGCGTCCCAGCGATGGTGCGCGTCACGCGCCAGTCGTCCTCGGTCACCGAGCGCAGGCTGCTGGCGACGAAGCTGGCGGTCGGCCCCACCGCCACGCCCGGCGCCACCGTGCCGCCGCTCGCCACGCTCACCATGCCGCCGACCGTGCCGGTGCCGATGAGCGTGCCGCCGGAGTTGACCGTCACCGCGCTGGCGGCGGCCGTTGAGCCGGTGACCGCCAGCGTACCGACATCGACCAGCGTGATCCCGGTGTAGGTGTTGGCCCCCGACAGCATGGTGGTGCCACCCGCCGCGCTGCGCTTGACTGCGCCATCGACGCCGGCGCCATTGCCGCTGCCGGAGATCACCCCGCTGAAGGTCTGGGTGCCCGTGGTGTTGCCGCAGAACACCCGACTGTTGCTGTCGAGCGCGATGCCGCCGGCGTACGTCACGGTGCTGCCGGTCAGGATCAGCGAGTGGACACCGCTGTTGGTGGTGTCGGCCAGACTCAGCACCGTGCCGCCCGTGCCCGTGAAGGCGGAGGTGGTCAAGGTGAGATCGTCGCCGTCGTCGGATTCGATAGTGCTGCTGGCCGTGACCGAGACCGCGTTCGCCAGGGTCGAGGCCCCGGTGTGCAGCAGCGTGCCGCCGTTCAGGATGATGGCGCCGGTGCCCGACAGCGCGCCATCGGTGGGATAGCTGAGCTTGCCCCCGTTGATGGTGGTGCCGCCGCTGTAGGTGTTGGTGCCCGACAGCACCATTGTCCCGGTGCCGGCCTTGACCATGGCGAGCGTGCCGGAGGTGTTCCGGATGGTGCCAGCGTTGCCCGAGCCGCCGCCGGTCTGGCCGATGGTCAGCACCGAGGCGCCGCCGCCGGCGTTGTCGATGATCCCGGCCGCGGCCGCGGACAGGGTGTTGAAGGCCTCGCTGCGACTGTTGGTGTCGAAGGTGCCGCTGGTGACCTGGACGGTCGCGTCGTCGAAGAGCTGGTCGCCGCCCGTGCCGCCGAGCTGGACGGTCGCACCGGCGATGGTCAGGGTCGCGCCGCCGATGCAGTGGACGAGCGAGGTGCTGGTCTTGGCCAGGATCAGCGTGCCCGCGGTGGCGGTCACGGCGAGCCCGACGTTGTCAGTGGTGCCGCTCATGGTCAAGGTGTGCGAACCGGACTTGGTGATCAGGCCATTCGGTCCCAGGGCGCCGCTGAGCACGATCGCACCGCTGCTGCCACCGATACCGTAGGTGCCGGAGATGTCGCAGGTGAAAGTCTGGGTGGCCGCGCTGTTGTTGGTGATCGCGCTGGTGATGGTGATACCGTTGCCGCCGATGCTGAATGCGCCCGCGGTGTTGTTGAAGGTGATCGTCGCGAAGTTGGTGGCGACGCCGTAATCGCTGCTCGGCGTCAGCCGCGTGCTGCCCGCGAACACCAGGTCATCGCCCGCCGTCGGCGCGACCCCGCCCACCCAGTTGGCCCCCGTCGTCCAGTTGTCGTTGCCGCCGCCACCATTCCAGGTGACCGTCGCCGCGGACGCCACCGGGGCCAGCGCCAGGCACACCAGCAGCAGCAGCCAACGGACACGCGACCGCAGCGTGGGCCGGGTCGCAGTGCAGGCACGGATAACGGGATGGCCGGTTCGCATGGGGCGAGCGCGGTTCCTGGTGACACGGGGGGAAATCGAGGCAATGGAGCGCCATGACAGCATACACCCGGTCTCCAGCGGGTGACAGGTGGCGATTGTGCAACGTTTGCACCCGAATCGCCAGACTCCCCTGCTAGGATCGCGGAGCTGGGATCGGCGAGGAAGCACTGCCCAGCTGCCCATCTCCGCGACCCATCTGCTCATGCGGTCGCCCGCGACGACGTGGCTCTGCAGTCTGGCGAACTCCATGCCTCAATGGTTTCGGACGGCTACCGGAAAAGCATCACCTCCGCTCGCTGGGCAGCGGCGTCGCTGCGCGGGCCATCGCGCCGGGTTGCAGGGTGACGGTGCACACCGCGGCAGGTCCCTCCGCCGTGCCGTCGTCCACGGCGACCGTGATCCTCCTGATATCCCGGTGCGGATGGAGTGAGACATTCTCGTAGACCAGCGTGCGCAGTACCGCCTGGTAGTTGGCGACGGTGTCGAGCCCGGTCAGCACGAGGCGGCCGGTCGCGGCATCATAGCTTTTCGCGATGACCGTGCCGAGGACCTCCGCATCGAGGCGTTCTTCGGCGCCGTCGAGCTGGTTGGCGATCCTGACCGCCGCTCCCGCGACCGTGTCCTGGACCAGATCAGTGAGCGTGGCCGCCGACGGATCCGCGAGCTCCACCGGGCCGCCACCCGTCACGAAGGTCGCGACGTGGTCGGACCCCTCGCGCAGCGGGCCATTCAGGTCGACCACCGCGGGCAGTTGGCGGATGGTGAAGGTGGCGGCGACCTCCAACGCCGCGGCCGGCGCGGCGGCGAACAGCGGCAGCGCGCCCAGCAGGACGCCAGCGCATGTGAGGGATCTGGCCATGAAGGTCTCCGGTGCTCGTGATGGGTCTGCGGGCATCCGCGCGCTGCACCACTTGCGCCGCGCGTGCCAGCGGCGCGCGCCTGCGCTCGCCCTTGCCGGCCAACGCCTTGCCGCGACCGGTCCGGATTGGCCTGGCAACCAGCACCAACTGTTGGGTCGGCCACCCCAAGCTTTGTGCTCGCGGCGAGTAGCCCGGTGCATCCTGGTTGACGTCCACGCTCGTGATCTAGGTTCTCGGCATGAAGAAGCCGCCCGCAGACCCCGCCCAGCCGGCCGCCAAGCTCATCTCGCAGCGCATCGCCGAGCTCGGCGATTGGCGCGGGAAGACCCTCGGCCGGATGCGCACGCTCATCGCGGCCGCGGACCCGGACGTCATCGAGGAATGGAAGTGGATGGGCACGCCGGTGTGGTCGCACGACGGCATCATCTGCACGGGCGAGACCTACCAGGCGGTGGTCAAGCTCACCTTCATGAAGGGCGCGGCGCTGAAGGATCCGGCCGGCCTCTTCAACGCGAGCCTCGACGGCAACGCGCGCCGCGCGATCGACATCCGCGCAGGCATGGTCATCGACGGACCCGCCTTCACGGCGCTGATCCAGGCAGCGGTCGCCCTGAACACCGCCGGCAAGGCGAAGCCGGCGAAGGCGACGAAGCCGACGAAGCCGACGAAGCCGACGAAGCCGACGAAGCCGACGAAGCCGACGAAGCCGACAAAGAAAGCCACGCGCTGAGCGACGTATGCGGCTCCCCCGCCGCCAACCAGGCGGACATGCTGCATCCCTGGGTGAGCAGCGATCCGGCGACGTTCGCATCCTCCATGGCTCCCCTGCAGCCGGCGGGCTGCCGGGTCATCGCGCGGCGGGAGGTGGGAAAGTTTCTGAAAGCTCAGCCGCCCTGACGGCGCCGCAGCGCCGCACGGACCGGCGCCGCTCCGCACTGGAGCGGGAACTCACTTCCCCGGCGGCAGCGCGGCCAGATCCGTGCGCTGCCACGCGCGCACCCAGTCGATGATGAAATCCGCCGGCAGGGTGCGGTCGTCCAGCGGGGTGTTGTCCCAGCCGCCGGTGGGCATGGTGAACATCAAGATGGCCGGAACGCTGGCAACCCGGGCGTTCTCGAAGCGCAGCACCTCGACGCCATTGGCGTAGTAGACCAGGCGGCCCGGTTCCCACAGCAGTCCGGCGACGATGAAGCCCTGGTGATCGGGCTGGGCATAGATGTTGCCGTTGCCGGTGGATTTGTGCTCCTTGCCGTAGCCGTCCCAGTGCATGGCGATGTTGTAGCGGTTGGGACCCCAGCCGGTGAGGTGCTCGAGGATGTCGAACTCCATCCCGCCATGCGCGGTCGACTGCCGATCGCCGGTGCCGCCGCGGTCCGGCATCATCCAGAAGGCCGGCCACAGGCCCGGAGCCGTCGGCAGCTTCATGCGCGCCTCGAAGTAGCCGTAGCGCTGGGCCCAGCGGTCGAAGGTGTGCAGATAGCCTTCGGCGTAATCGGTCTCGGGCTTGGCCGGGTCATCATCGTGGTGACCGCGTTTCTTCTCGTCCCGGATGCGCACCACCCCGCCGCCGATGATCACGTTGTCCTTGCTGAAGTGACCGAGCTTGTCCCAGTAGTTCGGTCCGGTCACCGACCAACGGCTGGCATCGAGGGTGGCGCCGTCGAATTCGTCGCCGAACGTCCGGGTCCAATCGCCGCCGACCGGCGGGCGCTTGCCCAGCCACTCTGGCAGCACCTGGGGCGGCAGGTCGGCGACCACCTGCTCGATGACCACCGACCGCCCTTCGCCCGCCGGCACGGCGCCGATCTCGATCGCGCTCGCGGCGTTGTTGGTGAACTGGTTGCCGCTGCCGTTCTTTTCGTCCGTCCACACCGACGCGGCGGCAAAGGGCGCCCGGATGTCCACCGCGGCACCTGGCGCGAGCGGGGCCGGCGCCTGCGCCCAGTCGCCGACCCCGGAATCGCTGCGCACGCGGACGCGTGGCTGGACGCTGGTCTGGCCGTCGTTGCGCAGGTGCACGCGTACCTCCAGCCACTCGCGCAGGTTCCAGCGCCCACGCACGGGCGTGAGGCGCACCGGCTGATCGCCCTGACCGGCGGCCCAGGCGATGCGCAGAGTCTGCGCCCCCGCGACGCTGGCGAGGGTCACGACCTGGCCATCCGCTGCGCACTGCGTGGCGGCATCGAGCGTGGTGCCTGAGCCCAGGATGAGGCCGTGCGCGGGGACGATGCGCACCTGGTCGGCGGGGATCGGCGGCACTTCCCCAGGCGGTCCCGCGCTGGCCAGGGAGGTGATGTGGAAGGACTGGGGCTGCGCACTCGCGCCGCTGAAGATCAGGACCTGGGAGACCTGCGCGGGATCGAGCGCATAGCCCGGCTTGGCCCCATCATAGCCGTAATAGACGCGCAGCACGTCGCTGCCCCCCGGCTCGAGATCGAGCGCGGCGGTGCTCCACGGCGCCTTCCGCCAGTCGCCCGGGTTGTCGACCCGCATCACGACGCGCAGGCGTGCGGGCCCGGTATTCACCAGGCCGACCTCCAGGTGACCCGTCAGGGAGAGATCCCAGACCTTGGTCGGCGG
Organism: Planctomycetota bacterium; assembly: GCA_013821615.1. GTDB lineage: Bacteria > Planctomycetota > UBA11346 > UBA11346 > UBA11346 > BOG-1363. The sequence continues at coordinate 13,398 of JACDGQ010000004.1, read as the reverse complement.
CGTGATGACGACCCCGGGATACTGGTTGGGACCGGGCGCGATGGAGACCACCACGCCATCGGCTGCGTGCGCCACCGCGACCTGCTTGGAGTCGTTGGAGCGCAGGTGCGACTCGGCCCCGGGCGCGGTGACCTCGACCAGCGTCCGGACGGTCGGGTCCACTGCCAGGAGCGGACCGGCGAGGGCGAGGAGCAGGCAGGCGGGGCCGAGGAGGCGGAACATGGGATCTCGACGTGGACGGGTGGGGCTGGCGCGGCCGCGGGCGCGTGAGCAGACATGGTACCGCGCCGGGGCCGGCAGGTTGCCGGGGCATCGCCGGGAACGGCTCGACGGCTGTTTCGGGGTGTCATTCCCCGCCAGCCCACGAAGACTGCTGCCGTCGTCCCGAGCCACGTCCCCTGGGGTGATACATGCCCGCGCCGCGATCCGTCCACCGCGCGATCACCTGCGGCATCGCGGGCGTGTGGTTCATCAATGGCCTGGTCTGCAAGGTCCTCGGTGTGGTCCCCAGGCATGAACGGATCGTCGCGCGCATCCTCGGCGGCGACCACGCCGCCCTCATCACCACCTGCATCGGCGTGGCCGAGGCGGGCATGGCGATCTGGGTCATCACCGGCATCGCCCCGCGCACCAATGCCGCGCTGCAGATCGCCCTCATCGCCATCATGAACCTCCTCGAGTTCCTCCTGGCACCCGACTTGCTCCTGTGGGGCCATCTGAACGCGGCCTTCGCGTTCGCCTTCATCCTGCTGATCGCTTGGAACGCGCGCCACGTCCGGCCGGATCCCACCGCTTCCGGAACGGGGCGGGCGAGCTGACGTGCCGTCCTTCCTGCAACGCCACCCGTTCGCCGTCGAGGCGTTCTTCGAGAGCTCCCTGGTGCTGGCCTTCGCCGTCCCCAAGGACGAGCTCCAGCCCCTCATCCCGCCGCGCCTCGAGCTCGACACCCTGCACGACACCCACGCTTTCCTCGCCGTCGCGATGGTCGAGACTCGCGACCTGCGGCCGCGGGGATTCCCGCGCTGGCTCGGTCAGGACTTCTTTTTGATCGGCTACCGGATCTTCGTGCGCTACACCGATCCGGCGGGCAGGCGCATGCGTGGGCTGTACATCCTCGGATCGCAGACCGACAAGCGGCGGATGGCCTGGTTCGGCAATCTGTTCACCCGCTACCAGTACTCGACCATCGCGGTGACGGACAACACCGAGAATGGGCTGCGGCGCATCGCGGCGCCGCGTTCGGGTTTCGAGGTCACCGTCGCGACCGGTCCCGGCGACGTCCCCCTGCCCAGCCACTCCCCATTCTGCGACTGGCGCGAGACGCGACGCTTCGCGGGCCCGCTGCCGTTCACCTTCACCGTCGACACCCAAGCGCGCGAGGTGCTGATCATCGAGGGCGTGCGCCAGCACTGGATCCCCACACCGGTCCAGGTCGTCGCGCACCGGGTGCCGTTCCTCGACGCGCTGAAGCTCACCGGCGCGGTGCTGGCGAACGCCTTCGCGGTGCAGCACGTCCCGTACATGTGGAAGAAGGGCCGGGTCGATCGATGGGACCGGTGAGGACGCGGTTCCAGGGCGTCATGAATGTCCTGCGCTTCAACTGGCGCACCTATGGCGCGGCCGTACTCGCCGTCGCGGCGCTGGGGGTCGCCGCCGCCCTCGCCGGGCCGCCGTGGCGCCCCTGGTGCCTCCTCACGCTGGCCGCGATCGTGGTGCCGAGCCTGCTGTCCATCCTGGTCACCCACCACGTCTACGATCGCTCGGGCCTGTACGCCTTCCCCTGGTTGGATCGGCCCGGCGAAGGCGACCTCGAGACCATCGTCACCATCACCGCCGGCTTCGACGAGACCAGCCCGGCCTTGCGCCCCCGGTACCCGCGCGCCGCGCTCCGCGTCCTGGATTTCCACGACGCGTTGCAGCGCGTCGAGCCGTCGCTGCGCGCCGCGCGGTTGCTGCACCCACCCACCCCGGGCAGCGAGCGCGTGGCGCCAGCGGCGCTGCCATTGCCCAGCGCTTCCGCGGACCGGATCTTCGTGATCTTCGCGGCCCACGAGATCCGCGACCAGCCCACGCGGCTCGCGTTCTTCCGGGAACTGCGGCGCGCGCTCAAACCGCACGGACGCGTGATCGTCATGGAGCACGTGCGCGACCTCGCCAACGTCCTTGCCTACACCATCGGCGCCCTCCATTTCCACTCGCGCGCGGCGTGGCGACGCGCCTTCGCCGGCGCTGGCCTGCGCATCGACCGCGAGGTGGCATGCACGCCCTTCGTCACGACCTTCATCCTGGAGCCGCATGACCCTCCACCTTGAGATCGTCGGCTGCCTGCTGATCGCACTCGCGTTGCTGCACCTCGCCTTCCCCAGGTACTTCGACTGGGCGCGCGAGCTGCGCCCGCTAAGCCTGATGAACCGCCAGATGATGTGGGTGCACACCTTCTTCATCGCGCTGGCCGTGCTGCTGATGGGCGTGCTGTGCGTGACCTGCCCCGAAGACCTGGCCGGCACGCCGCTGGGACGGCGCGTCGCCTGCGGCCTGGCCATCTTCTGGGGCGCCAGGCTGGTCATCCAGTTCGTGGGCTATGCGGCGGAACTCTGGCGGGGGAAGACCTTCGAGACCGTCGCCCACATCGGGTCCGCGCTGCTTTGGGCGTATGTCACTGGCGTTTTCAGCGTCGTCGCCGCCAGCGGCTGACCAGCGCGCAGGTTGTGGGGCCAAGCGCCCCTCCGCTCAGTCACCTCAGCCCCGCCGTGCCGCCGCGATCGCGGCGACGTCGATCTTGCGCATTTTCATCATCGCCGCGAAGACGCGGCTCGCCTCTGCACCGCCCGCCGCGATCGCGTCGCTGAGGGCGCGCGGGGTGATCTGCCAAGACAGGCCCCAACGGTCCTTGCACCAGCCGCACTGGCTTTCGGCGCCGCCGTTGCCGACGATGGCGTTCCAGTAGCGGTCGGTCTCCTCCTGGTCCTCGGTCGCGACCTGGAAGGAGAAGGCCTCGCTGTGCGTGAACACCGGGCCGCCATTGAGGCCCAGGCAGGGAATGCCCAGAACGGTGAACTCCACCGTCAGGACATCACCCTTCTTGCCGCCCGGATAATCACCGGGTGCATGGTGCACCGCGGTCACGCGGCTGTCCGGGAAGGTCGCCGCGTAGAAGCGCGCCGCCTCGTGCGCGTCCTTGTCGAACCACAGGCAGATGGTGTTCTTGTGCTTCATGGTGGTGCGTTCCGTGGCGACGGTGATGGGAATGGCGGGACCTGGAGATCACGAGCTCCTGATAGTGCGGGATTCGACGTCGGGCAAGCGCTCCACGCGTGGCCTTACGCAACCGCGTAAAGGTGCTCCGCCGTCCGCACGCTAGCGTGCTCCGAGCCAGCACAACCAGGTCGCACCGCCGCACCCGGCAGGCGCCCACCGGGAAACCCATGCGCATCCACCTGCTCCTCTGCCTGTTGTTCGCCATCGCCGGCTGCGCTACGCGCGCGGGTGATGCGGGCGCGGGGTGGCAACCCCTGTTCGACGGGCGCACGCTCGCCGGCTGGTCCGCTCCCGACCCCAGCTATTTCCGCGTCGAGGACGGGGCGATCACCGGCGAGACCACGCGCGAGCACCAGCCGCCGCGCACCCAGTTCATCGTCTGGCAGAATGGCACGGTGGCGGACTTCGCGCTGACTTTCGAATTCCGCATCTTCGGCCCGGCCTCGAACTCTGGGATGCAGTTCCGCAGCCGGGTCGGGGACTTCGGACTCGTGCACGGCTACCAAGCCGACATCGATGGCCAGGGGAAGTTCACCGCCGGCATCTGGGACGAGAACGGCACGCGCACCTCGCTGTCCGCCCGCGGCCAGCACACCGTGATCGCCGCCGACGGCACCCGCACCGCCACGCCCCTGCCCGGCGCGGCCGCGCTCGCCGGCCTGCGCTGCGACCAGTGGACGTGCTACGAGGTGACCGCGCTCGGCCCGCGCATGGAACTGCGCATCAACGGCATCACCGCGACGATCCTGGAGGACCACGAGACCGGCAAGGCCGCCAGCCGCGGCGTCCTGGGCATGCCGGTCATCGCGGGGGAACCGATGAAGGTGCAATACCGCAACCTGCTGCTCAAGAATTTGTGAGCGGTGCCCAGGCGCTGCGCTCAGAGGATGTCGTCGACGCGCGCCAGGCACTGATCGCAGCGCGGCGCTGCGCTGGCCACGCGAAAGGGCGTGCGCCCACATCCCTGATGCGTTCCGCTCAGACCGGAGCGCCCGTCTCGTCGGCAGACGGACCATAGAGCGCCGGCAGCGGCACGCCGACCATGCGCAGGTACACGTCGAGTTGGCCGCGATGGTGGATCATATGGCTGAGAATGAAGCCTCGCAGCACCGCGATGCGCGGCATGGCGAGCACCGTGCGCGCCCCCACGTGCAGCGTCCAGGGCGTGAGCAGGTCCGCATCGCTCGCGACCACCAGCGCTGCGCGCGACCCGGCGACGCCAGCGGCGAGGTGCGCGAGCAGTGCCGGCGTGCCGGTGAAGGCGGGGACGTGGAACGGCGCAGCGCTGGCAGCGGCGAAATCGAGATCCGGCAGCGTGAGCGTGGCCGCCGCCCAGTGCGGAATGGTGGCGATGTGCATGGCGAGGTCGCCGAGCGCCGACGATTTCGGATGCGGCCTGAAGGTCGCGTGCGCCGCGGGCACGCGCTCGAGCAGGCGGCGCGTCAAGCCCATCTCATGATCGAATTGCGGCGCCAGGGTCTCGCTGATCCGCATGCGTGCATCCTTTGGGATGCCGCTTTGTAGCCGCGGGTGCTACGCGTGCAATCCGTTTACACGCGGACATTTCAGTCATATCCATGCATCACATTGGCGACCCCTGGGAGCAGCGGGCCCCAGGCGATCCGGTCACCGCATCCCCGTCAGCGGCCAGTGGTCCACACCCGTTCGAGCAGCTGCTCCATCTGCGGATCATGCTGGTGCAACTGGGCGCGATCGAAGGGGAAGAAGTCGTTGCGCCCGAAGAACGCCTCGGTGCATTCGGCGAAGTACTCCCTGTGATTCGTCATCGCATAGGCTTTTTCAAAGGTGTCTGGTCGGCCATCGCCTGAACTGCGTTCAACCTTGTCGTAGGTGCCGCCCGCCTTCATCCGCTCAAACTGCGCCATCACCTCCGGCTGATCGAATCCCAGCACCAGGTCGTGGAATCCGTGCGCGAGCTCGTGCAGGACCAGATTGGGCATGCGCCTGATCTCGGCCGCGAAGATGGTGACGTTGGTGAACTCGACGCCCTTGACCATCAGCGGATTGCGGTTGACCGAGCGCAGCCAATCGGCCCCGGGATGGTATTCGGCCGACGGACGCACGCCCGGATACTCCGGATTCACCCACAGCGTTATCCCGCGCAGTTTTTCCACCGCTTGGATCGGGACCACCTGGACGATGCCGTCCAGCTGAGAGCGCAGCAAGGCGAGCGCCACCGCCGTTGCTTCCGCCTGGGATCGCCTCAGGTCGTCATGCACGCGCACGGTCCAGCCGTCGATGAGCAGGGTCTGGTATCCGGCGACGGACGCGGACGCAGCAGGCAGATCCTCGGACCGCAGCTGCGACAAACATGCCAGCAGCAGCACGAGAGGAAGGGCGACCAGGCAGGCGGACATCCCGCGCACGCCAGCGTGGATAGACCCGGTCAGGTGCGTCATGGCTGCGCTCCCATGGTCATGCGTCTGACCGTCCGCTGCCACCTCACAACCTTTCCGCACGAACACCAGGCGCACCTTGGCGCGCGCCGGCGGAGTCCAACAGCCCGCCTCACCGACGGCAGATGAGACCCGCGTCGGACGGGCTGGACGTGGAAAGCGCCACACCCCACGGGTAGACGTCGATGGTCACGCGGGCGACGTTCGAGACGCCAAAGGCATCGGCGCAGTCCCAGAAGAAGTCGTCGCCACCGATGAAGCCGTCATCTGGGATATAGGTGAAGTCACCGCTGAAGGCATCGACGAAAAGCAGCCCGTGCGCCGGTGCCAGCTCGACCAAGAAGTCTGACGTTGCGAAGTCGATGCGGGTCGCATCGAGTACGCTGTCGAGGCGGTCGCCAGCCAGCATGGCATACGCCGAGTCGAAGGCGATGGGCGGAGGCGGCGGGGCGGAGTGGACATGCCCGTCATGCCCGGAACCCCCACCGCACCCCGCCACCACGAGGGGCATGCACAGCAGCCAGATTGGCCAGCGTAACGTGTGACGGGGAAGTGACATGGGGGATCCTCCTGGGATCAGTGCGGCCGCAGGCGGACAGGCGCGGTGCGCCGCTGCATCGCCGCCGTTCAAGGTGCGCGCATACCACGGTGTTCCGGGATGGTCATCCAGCTCGGAACTCCGCTACGAGACCGGTAAATCCCGGGCAGACGCTCTGCGCACGCATTCCTCCCAGCTCTGCTCGCTGCGACGATCGCCATCGTCGCAGCGCCGAGCCGTTCAGCAGCAGTTGGACAAACGCAGCATGAGGTGAGCGGCCGCCCGCCGCCTTGCCGTTCCCGGCCATCGCCTACAACCGCCGGCGATGACCCGCAGCATCGCCATCTGCCTGCTCACCGCCGTCGCCACCCTCGCCACAGCCCAGGATCACGCCGGTTCCGAGCGGGTGGTGGTGGTGCGCAACACCAGGAGCGCCGCTTCGCGCACCATCGCTGAAGACTACGCGCAGCGCCGCGGTGCGGCGATCGTCGATGTCACCTGCCCGGATGCCGCGCTGGACGCCACCAGCGAGACCATCCCCCATGCGGACTACCTGACCAGCATCGCCACACCGCTGCGCGTCTGGCTGGCGTCACACCCGGGGGTCGACTACATCGTCCTGACCAAGGGCATCCCCATCCGCGTGCAGGGAGCCCCGCGCGGCGTGTTCCACGGGCAGCTCGCGCTCGACAGTGTCCTCGCCGCACTCGGCTACGAGGAGGACGCCACGGCTGTCACAGTCGACGTCACCGATGCGAATTTCGGGCCGACCTACCACGGTCGGCCATGGGCGAACCGCTTCTGGAACAGCGCGGCGCCATTCCGCCATGCCACCTGCGGCGGCTATCTCGTCACCCGCCTCGATGGCTACACCGTCGCGGACGCGCTGGCCCTAACCACGCGCGCCCTTGCCGCCGCGGCGACCCTGGAAGCCGGCACGGCGCCCGCCGGCACCGTCCTGCTCGATGTCTGCCCGTCGGCCGGCATGGGCGACCCGGCGCGGCAACCGCACGCGCTCGTCACCGCCGACCACCGGCCGCATCAGGACGTGCTCATCGCCGGCGAAAGCGCCTGGGGCGACTGGAATGCCGACATGAAACTCGCCGACGGCCGGCTGCGCGCCCGAGGTCTCGCCAGCCGACTCGAGACCAGCGACGTGTTCCAGGGCATGCCTGGGCTCATGGGCTATGCATCCTGGGGCAGCAACGACAGCCACTACGACGCCGGCGCCTACCGCGCGCTGGGCTTCGCGCCCGGCGCCATCGCCGAGACCGCGGTGTCGACCAGCGGCCGCACCTTCCTGCCGACCACCGGCGGCCAATCGCTGCTCGCCGACCTCATCGCGCAGGGCCTGAGCGGCGGCAAGGGCTACACCGACGAACCGCTCCTCCAGGCGATCGCCTCGCCGAGCATCCTCTTCGACCGCTATGCGCGCGGCTGGAACCTGGCGGACAGTTTCTACGCCGCGTCGGCGCTGGTGGGCTGGCAGGACATCGTCATCGGGGATCCGCTCTGCCGGGGGTATCCAGAGAGACCGTAGGCAGAGGGATTCCAGGATAGGAGCCCATCCCCCGCACCTGTCCGAGATGTATTCATCTCACCCCCGTGGCTCACGCAGTGCCTGTCCGCGATTACTCTCGGCTCACGCAGTGCCTGTCCGCGATTACCCTCGTCCCACTCGATCAGTTCAGGACCCGTATGCCACCGCCCTCATCGGGCGCGACCATGAATTTCCCGTTCATGCGCATGATCATCAGGTCGATGGCGATCAGGCGCGTCACCTGAGCTTCATCCTTCACGGCGAATACGCCGGTGGCCTTCTTCGCCGAGAGGTCCTTGGGCGCGCCCGGTGGCTTATCCCCGGGCAGGGGTTCGGGGTTCTCGATATGGCCGAGGTAGGCGACGATGACCAGACGCTTGCCCTTGTCGCCGAGCAGGGCGGTGCGCACGCGATCCAAGCCGAATCCATAATGCAGCTCGGCATGTGCGCGCGCCTCCTCGATCATGGCCTCGGGCTTGGGCACATCGGCCCCGGCCGGTGCACCCGCTTGATTCGCGGCTATCACCAGCTTGATGAAGACGAGCAGCGCCTCGTGGTCGAGGATCTTCGCCTCCTTGCCGAAGATGTTCTGGTCCTCCGTGCCCAGGTTCGCGATCCTGGTGAACACCCCGTCAGTGAAATCCGGGGGCGTGGCAGGCTTCTTCTCCTCCTGACCGAAGCTGAGAGCAGTGGCGAGGGAAAAGACGCAGAAAATCAAGGCGATACAGCGCATGATGACACCCCTCGGGGCGCGATGATGCAGCGTCACCCGACCAATGCCACGTCTAACCGCGGGAGTTCCGGACAGGATCGCAGCGGAAGGATCAGATCAGAGGTCGGTCGCTCTTCCCGCATTCCCGTTCCCGTGCGCTCGGATTCCCACCCGCCTGCTGCGATGAATCCAGGACAGCCCAGATCAGGATGACGCCCACGCGCCACCATGCGGACGAACCGCTCGGTGTATGAGCCTGCCACGCCGCTCAGCCGCCGCGTCCGAATCGCGTCATCCAACGATGCGGGCTCGTCGCACTCACTTCCACCCGAACAACTCACTTTGCACCAGCGCATGGATCAACGAGCGCAACCCGTAGTCGTCCGCCGCGGCGCTCTTCACCATCTTCTCGATCGCCAGCTGGTCGACGCCGCTCGCGGGGGTGCCGGTGGCGTAGGTGACGAGATTGCGCAGGACGCCGCGCGCCAGGGCCTCCGGTCGGGCCTTGAGCTGCTGGCGCAGTTCGGCGATGCCGGAGAAGGCTTTGCCTTCCGGAGTCCGACCGCTGCAGTCGACGACCAGGCCGTCGCGCCAGGTGGCGCGGCCCTGGCGCTCGTGCGGCTGCAGCTTGACCACTTCGGGCACCACCTCGCGGTAGGTCGTGCGGAAGGCGCCGGTGACGTCGAAACTCTCGAGCGCGAAACCGTAGGGATCGAACTTGGCGTGGCAGGCAGCGCAAGCCTTGTCGTTGCTGTGCAGGGCGAACTGCTCACGCAGGGTCTTGGCGCCGCGCACGTCCGGTTCGATCGGCTTGATGTTGGGCGGTGGCGGCGGGATGGGGATGCCGAGCAGGCGTTCCGCCACCCAGCGGCCGCGTTTGACCGGCGAGGTGTTGGTGCCGTTGGCGGTGACCTTCATCACCGCCGATTGCGTCCACAGCCCGCTGTAGGGCGAACCCTCAGGCACGGCCACCTTGCGCAGCTGCGCCCCTTCCACCGCCGGCAGGCCATAGTGCCGGGCCAGGCGCTCATTGACCATCGCCCAGTCCGCGGCCACCAGGTTGCGCACGCTGAGGTTCTCGTCGAGCATGCGGCGGAAGAAGGCCTCGGTCTCCTGGCCGCTGGCGAGCTTGAGCGCCTCGTCGTAGTCGGGGTGCAGGTTGTGGTCGGGCGTGGTGTCGTCGAGCGCGCGCAGGCCCAGCCACTGGTTGACGAAGTCGCTGACGAAGCGCGCCGATTTGGCGTCGGCGAGCAGGCGCTCGGTCTGCTCGTGCAGCACCTTGGGCTCATGCAGGCGGCCCTTGCGCGCCAGTTCCAGCAGCGCCTCGTCGGGAGTGGAGTTCCACAACAGATACGACAGGCGCGAGGCGAGCGCGGCATCGGACAGCCGGCCAGCCGGCTCGACCACGCAGAGGAAATCGGGCGCGGTCATCAACTCGGTGATCTTCTGCAGGAACACCGTGGCCAGGGAGGCGCCGCCGTCGATCTGGCGCATGACGTCGGTCATCATCTCCTTGTTCTCGGCCGCGGTCACCTCGCGGCGGTAGAAGCGCTGCCCGAGGCGCATGAAGGTGGTCTGCAGCGCGGTCAGGTACTCGGTGCGGTTGGTGTCCTTGGCCTGGGCCAGGGACACCGGATTGTCGCGCGAACGGCGCAGCTCGGCCATCAGGCCCTTGGGCAGGTCGGCGGTGATCCAGCTGTCGATGGCCAGCGGCTGCGCCGGCTCCTCGACCTCCATCCACTGCACCGCCAGTCCGGGTCCCTTGCAGTCCTTGGCGAAACTGTTCTTGGGCACCTGCACGCCGATGCCGAAGGGGATCACGCGCAGGCCGTCGCTGACCGCGGCGCGATCGTTGAGGTCGCGGGTGCGCAGGTAGACGTCGGCCTCGACCACCGCCGCCTGCCCTGGCGGGGCCGCGAGCACGGCGAGCTGGTCGAGGATCTGCGGATAGGCCCAGACGTGGCCGGCGTAGACGCCGAAGGCCATCGGCTTGTCGGTCTGGTAGCCGTAGAGCGAGAAGCGCACGTGGTGCATGCCCGGCAGCGCGGCAGTGAATTCGAAGCGGCCCGAGGTGGTGTCGGAATTGAACGAGACCTTGGTCTGGTCCGCGAGCACCAGGGTGTGGCCGGGCGATTGGCCGCTCTCCTCCGCCTGCACCCGCACGGTGCGCGCCGGGCTCTGCGCCGGCCGCAGCACCCAGCCGAGGACCTGCTCGGACATCTTGAAATAACCGTCGGCGGCGCTTGATGAAAAGGACAGCGCGCTGCTGACCTTGTCATAGCCGTCGACGCGACCGTCCTCGGGCAGGTCCATGCCGACAGTGGGGCGGAGGCCGGTGAGATCGAACACCGTGTTGGCGTATTCGTGCCGGTTCAGGCGGCGCAGCTTGCTGCGGCCCTCCTTGCGCTGGCGGTCCAGCGCCGCGCTGGCGTAGTCGCCGCGGATCCACCCGACCAGCGCCTTGAGCTGCGCCGCGCTCGGCTGCTTCTCGTCCGGCGGCGGCATGCGCCCGGACTCGACCTGGTCGAGGACGCGGAACCACAGCTCCTCCTCGCCGGCGAGCTGCTTGGCGCCGCGCACGACCGAGAAGTCGAGCCTGGCCTTCTTCTTGTCGGCGCCATGGCATTCGCTGCAGCGGCTGGTCAGCACGGGCTGGACCTGCGCCTGGAAGCTGGCCGCGGCGTCCTCGGCCGCGGCGAGTCCGCACCGCGCCGAGAGCGCGACGATGGCGACGACGGTGGCGGAGAGCAGGCGGGGAAAAGGCATGGTGGTGTCCACGTGGTTCCGCTCAGGTCAATCCGGTCAGCGGCCCGGTACTGGAGCCGAAGGTGGCGGTCTCCACGCCGAAGCGCTGCAGCATCGAGACGAAGAGGTTGCAGAGTGGTGTATTGTTGTCGGCGTCGCCCGCGAGGTGCTGCCCGTGGCGCCAGCCGCCACCCGCGAGCAGGATCGGCAGGTTGCTGGTGCCGTGGCCGCTGGCGTCGCCGAGATTGCTGCCGATCAGCACCTGGGTCGTATCCAGCAGGCTGCCCGCCCCCTCCTTGGTCGCTTGCAGCGCGCTGAGGAAATCGCCGAAGGCCGCCATCTCGGTGCGCTCGATGAGGCGCAGCTGCTCGATCTTGTCGGGATTCTGCCCGTGGTGCGAGACGCCGTGGTGGTCGTCCTTGACGCCTGCGATCGGCGGTCGCAGGTCCATGCCGCGGATGAAGATCGAGACCACCCGCGTCGCATCGGTCTGCAGCGCCAGGCGGGTGAGGCCGAAGAGCACGCGCGCGCGGCCGATGCTGTCGTTCTGCGGGGTGTTGTCGCTGGGCGGCGGCTCGGTCACCGTGGGCTTGGGCCGCACCGCCCAGGCCTCGTCGGCGTGCAGCTGCTTCTCCATGTCGCGCACGGCGTCGGTGTAGTCGGTGATCTGCTGCTGGTCGTGCGCGCTGAGCCGGGTCCTGAGCGCGGCGAAGCGGTCGCCCATGCGGTCGAGCACGCTCTGCCCGCGCCTCAGCCGTTCCATCTCCGCCGCGACCTCGTTGGCCTGGCCGGCGAGGAACATGCGCGCGAAGATCTGCGACGGCCGATCCATGGGCGACACCGAGGCGCCGGTCGCGGTGTAGGTCAGGGCGCTGCCGCCCTCGCTGGTGCGCAGCGTCAGCAGCGGGAAGCGCGTGGCGTTGCCGACCTGGCGCGCGGCCACGTAGTCGAGCGAGACGGTGTTGCGGAAGGTGTTCGCGGTGGGGTGCTTGGCGCTGGTCAGGAAGCAGGCCTCGGAAGCGTGGTCGCCGCCGATCTCCGGATGCGAGATGCCGGAGAACACGGTGAAGCGGTCGCGCAGTCCGCTGATGACCTTGGTGTACTCGCTGTCCTCGTAGTCGCGCCCCGCCTTGGCCGGGAAGAACGACTTGCCGTACAGCCCGAAGCCGGCGCAGATCGCTACCAACCGCCGCGGCGGGCCCGCCTTGCCGGGCGCGGCCGGCTCACCGGCGACGGCCGGATGGCCGCCAATACCCAGACTCTCGAGCCAGGGCAGGGCCAGCAGCACGGCGCTGGCGCGCAGGAACTGGCGGCGCGACGGTCGGCTGGGCGGGAGTGGATTCATCGAGGGCTCCAAGACATGACAGGGATCACTTGCGGGCGGCCGCGGCGTAGATCGCGCGGATGAGCGGCTGCGCGGGGTCTGCGTACCAGGCGCGGAAGGTGAGGATGTCGCCGGCCGTCACCGCCTGCACCAGTTCGTCGCGACGCCGCGCCAGCTCTTCGGGCTCCATCTCGGCGAAGGCGCCGAACGCACCCGGCAGCGTACGGCGCGCGTCCGCCGGCTGCGGCGCGGTCGGTTTCCGCGCATCCTGCCACGGCGCGCTCCAGCGGTAGGCCTCGCCACCATCGCACGACGGCATCAGCAGCAGGCCGGGCGAGGCGGCGCCGACGCGCCGGCAGATCGTGGCCATCGGCAGCACGCCACCGCTGTCGCCGAGCACCGGGAAGATGGTCGCGCCCCAACGGCGCTGGGCATAATCGATCTTGGCCTGGAGGAGCCGCGCCGGATCGGCCACCGGACGCAGGACCAGGCCGGCGCTGGCCGCCGTCGCCTCCTGGGCGCGCAGCGCCACGCCGACGCTGAATCCGGCGTTGCGCAGGCGGCTGAAGATGCGGTCGGCGACGCTGTCCATCTCGGGCGCCAAGCGGCCGAGCTGGCGCGGATCGCCGACGTAGCTGAGCGTGGTCGCGCGCCCCTCGAGATCCCAGAACACCACGCCCTGGGCGCCCATCTCCGTGAGGTGGACGATGGTCACGTCGATCATCACCTCGAGGCGCTGGTGGAAGGCCGCGACCCCGGCGGGCGTGGCGGTGTCGACCAGCGGGTCGCTGAACCAGCCACGCGGATTGTGGGCCCAGCCCGTTTCGGCGGCGCACAGCATCATCAGGCCGATCGGCCGGTGAT
>JACDGQ010000179.1 GCA_013821615.1 Planctomycetota bacterium | reverse complement strand
GCTGGCCGCCCGCACCCTGGCCGACGTGCGCAGGCTGAGCGCGATCTCCAACCCGGGCTGGACCGCCGACTGGACGGCCCTGGGCGGCCTCGGCCTGCGCGAGCTGCAGGCCACCACCACCTGGCCGGCGATGGTGCGCATGGTCGGGGCCGGCACCTGCGATTTCCTGCTCGCGCCCTTCCAGGCGACGCCCGACCTCGCGCTGACCTGCGACGGCACCCGCCTGGTGCCGATCCCCGGCTTGAAGATCGCCCTTTCCGGCAGCCGCCACTTCGCCGTCGCCGCGCACCTGCCCGAGGCGACGGCGCTGCACGCCGCCCTCGACCGCGGCCTGGCCGTCCTCGCCGCCGCCGGCATCATCCGCCGCGCCTACGAGCAGGCGGGATTCTTCAGCACGCGCACGGCGGATTGGACGCGGATACCGTGAGGGGAGAGTCCGGATGTCCGGAAGTCCGGAAGTCCAGGTGCCGGACGTCCGGACCGCTCTGCCTCCGTCGGCTCGGCGATCAGGAGCGCGATAATCAGAGACTGTTGCAAGCGCCCGTAGCCAAGAGCGTGGTCGGCAGTCGACTTCCGGACCTCCGGACTTCCGGACTATTTCGCCGCTTGCGGCACCTTGATCTTCACATTGCGGAACCACACCTGGTTGCCGTGGTCCTGCAGGCAGATGCGGCCGCTGGCGGCCATGCCGTAATCCGGCATCGACTTGAACTTGCTGGCATCGACCAGTGCCTGCCAGGCGGGGCTGTGCAGTTCGTACTCGACGACCTTGGTGCCGTTCAGCCAGTGCTCGACGTGGTTGCCGGTGACGATGAGCTCGGCCTCGTTCCACTCGCCCTGGGGATGAACGACCTCCTTGCTGCAGGCGATCAGCGCGTAGGCCGCGCCCGCGGAGGTCTTGGGATTGTGGCCGTCCGGGTGCTTGGCGTTGTCGAGCACCTGCATCTCGGGACCGGACTCGTAGGACGCGCCGTGCGCCTCGGTGACGTGGAACATCACGCCGCTGTTGCCGCCGGGCGAGATCTTCCACTCCAGCTTGAGGTCGAAGTCCTGGTACTCGTCGCGGGTGACGAGGTCGCCGCCGCCGCCCGGCCGCGCGAGGGCGCCGTCCTCGGCCTTCCAGCCGTCCGGCACCTCGGTCTTCTTGTAGCCGCGCCAGTGCTCCAGGCTCTTGCCGTCGAAAAGCAGCGTCCAGCCCGCCTTGGCCTCGTCCGCGGTGAGGGTGTTGAGGGCGGGCTCGTCCGCGGCCCGCAGCGCCATGGCGCCGGTGCAGAGGGAGAGGAAGAGGGCGGCGAAGACGCGCATCGGGAGCTCCTTGGTGCCGCCGGGAAGGTGGCGGACCTGAGCAGATACGGCTCGGCGCGGGATGGTGACATGCCTGGTCCCCCATGCGCGTCCGGGTGTATCACCCCGACACGTTGGGCGAATGCCAAGAACACCGTCGACGTCACGACCAGAGACGCCCATCCACCGCGTGCATCCTCTGCCCCTCTGCCCTTCCGCTCCCCCCTCTTCCGCCCTTCCCTACCCCTTCTTCTTGAACATCCACCGCCACAGCATCACCACCGGATCGTAGTAGCGGTCAGCGACGCGCTCCTTGAGCGGGATAATGGCGTTATCGGTGATCTTGATGTGCTCGGGACAGACCTCGGTGCAGCACTTGGTGATGTTGCAGAACCCGATGCCGCCGGTGTGCTTCAGGAAGGGCTCGCGGTCGGCGGTGTCGACCGGGTGCATCTCGAGCGAGGCCGCGCGCACGAAGAAGCGCGGACCCGAGAACACCTCCTTCTTGTCATGGTCGCGGATGACGTGGCAGGTGTCCTGGCAAAGGAAGCACTCGATGCACTTGCGGAATTCCTGCGAGCGCTCGACGTCGACCTGCTGCATGCGGAAGGTGCCGTCGGCGGCCACGCCCGCCGCGCCGCGCTTGGCCGGCGTGAACGGGGTGATCTTCTTGTTCTGCTCGTAGTTCCACGACACGTCGGTGACCAGGTCCTTGATGCTCGGGAAGGACTTCATCGGCGTGACGGTGACGTCGCCATCGGGCAGCGACTCCATGCGCGTCAGGCACATCAGGCGCGGCTTGCCGTTGACCTCGGCAGAGCACGAGCCGCACTTGCCGGCCTTGCAGTTCCAGCGGCAGGCCAGGTCGGGCGCCTGGGTCGCCTGGATCTGGTGGATGGCGTCCAGCACCACCATGCCCGGGCTGATCTCGGCGGTGAAGGACTTGAACTCGCCTGTGCCGCGCTCGCCGCGCCACACCTTGAAGGTGCGCGTGGCGGCGGCTGCGGATCCGATGGAGCTCATCAGCCGATCTCCTTGATCACGCCCTGAAGCTCGTCGGTGAGCGGCTTGATCGGCTCGCGCCGCAGCTGCATCGCACCGTCGGGGGCCTTCTTGATGATCATGTTCACCTCGCCGAACTCCTTGGACTTCTCAGGGAAGTCGTCGCGGAACTGCGCGCCGCGGCTCTCCTTGCGCTCGATCGCGCAGCGCGTCAGCGCCTCGGAGACGGTGAGCAGGTTGGAGAGGTCCATGCAGGTGTGCCAGCCGGGGTTGTACTCGCGGTTGGCGGGTGCCGCGACCTTCAGCGCACGCTCGTTGTAGCCCTTGATCTTCTCGAGGGCGGTGAGCATCTCGTCCTCCTTGCGCACGATGCCGACCAGCGCCTGCATGCTCTTCTGCAGGTCCTGCTGGAGTTTGTAGGGGTTCTCGTCGCCCTTGGGCGCATCCATGAAGTGCAGCGCCCAGTCCATGGACGCCTTGACCTCGGCCTCGTCGATCCAGCCAGGCTGCTGCTGCTGCGCGTACTTCGCGGCGTACTCGCCGGCGCGCTTGCCGAACACCAGCAGATCGGAGAGTGAATTTCCACCCAGGCGGTTGGCGCCGTGCAGGCCGGCGGCGGACTCGCCCGCGGCGAACAGCCCGGGCACATTCGACATCTGGGTGTCGCCGTCGACGCGGATGCCGCCCATGGTGTAATGCGTGGTCGGGCCGACCTCCATCGCCTCGGTGGTGATGTCGATGCCGCCCAGCTCCATGAACTGGTGGTACATCGAGGGCAGCTTCTTCTTGATGTACTCGCGCGCGTTGGGGATGCGCTCCTTGATCCACGAGATGTCCAGGTAGACGCCGCCGTGAGGGCTGCCGCGGCCGGCCTTGACTTCGCGGTTGATGCAGCGCGCCACGTGGTCGCGGGTCAGCAGCTCGGGCGGGCGCATCGCGTGCTTGTCGCCCTGGGTGTAGCGCCAGCCCTCCTCGATGTCCTTGGCGGTCTGGTTGCGATAGTTCTCGGGGATGTCGTCGAACATGAAGCGCTTGCCGTCCTTGTTGCGCAGGACGCCGCCTTCGCCGCGCACGCCCTCCGTCACCAGGATGCCGCGCACCGACGGCGGCCACACCATGCCGGTCGGGTGGAACTGGATGAACTCCATGTCGAGCAGCTCGGCGCCCGCGTGATATGCCAGCGAGTAGCCGTCGCCGGTGTACTCCCACGAGTTCGAGGTGATCTCGAACGCCTTGCCCAGACCGCCGGTGGCGATGATCACCGCCTTGGCCTTGAACAGCACGAAGCGGCCCTTCTCGCGGTAGTAGCCGAGCGCACCGACCACGCGCTCGCCGTCTTTGAGCAGCTTGGTGATGCAGCACTCCATATAGACCGCGACCTGCGACTTGTGGACGCTGTGGTCCTGCAGGGTGCGGATGATCTCCAGGCCGGTACGGTCGCCGACGTGGGCGAGGCGCGGATAGCGGTGGCCGCCGAAGTTGCGCTGCAGGATCTTGCCGTCCTTGGTGCGGTCGAACACCGCGCCCCACTGTTCCAGCTCGCGCACGCGCTCGGGGGCCTCCTTGGCGTGCAGCTCGGCCATGCGCGAGTTGTTCACGTACTGGCCGCCGCGCATGGTGTCGGCGAAGTGGGTCTTCCAGCCGTCGCGATCATCGACGTTGCCGAGCGCGGCGGCGATGCCGCCCTCGGCCATCACGGTGTGGGCCTTGCCGAGCAGCGACTTGCACACCAGGCCCACCGAGCAGCCGGCGTCGGCGGCCTCGATCGCCGCGCGCATGCCCGCGCCGCCCGCGCCGATCACCAGCACGTCATGTTCGAAGGTCTGGATTTCCATAGGGTCGATTCTCGGAAAGGGGTCGTGAGGGAGGCGAGGGCCGGCCGCGGCTCAGAAGAAGCGCACCTGCGGCCAGATGCCCATCGCCACCAGGCGCACGTAGATGTCGGCGAAGCCGACCATCACCAGCGAGGCCATCGCCCACACGGCGTGGTTGCGGTTGAGGAACGACACGAAGCTCCACGCCTTGAAGCGCACCGGGTTGCCGCAGCTGAAGCAGTCCTTCTTGCCGCCGACGAGGTGGCGCAGGCTGTGGCAGCCGAAGGTGTAGCCGGCGATCAGCAGCGGGTTGATGAGCAGGGTCAGCGATACCAGGCTCATGCCGAAGACGTGGTGGTGCGGCTCGAGCGGGCCGCCGGCGTTGAACGCCGGATTGGGCTGACCGTTGGCAAGGAAGTGGTAATTGGCGAAGGCGCTGCCGTCGGCATTCACGGGGAAGAAGTGCGCGAGGATGCCGTCGTAGAGCAGCACGAAGACGAAGATGATGGCGAGGTAGAGGAAGTAGCGGTGCAGGTTCCACAGGATCAGCGGCAGGCTGTTCTCGCCCCAGTAGGATTTGCGCGGCTCGCCGACCGCGCAGGCGACGGGATCGAACCACAGCGAGCGGTAGTAGGCCTTGCGGTAGTAGTAGCAGGTCAGGCGGAAGCCGGCCGGTCCGCCGAGGATGAGCAGCGCCGCCGAGAACGGCAGGATGCCGGTCGGCCACCACGACGGCGCGATGCCGAAGATGGCGTGCGGGCTGGTGCCCCACAGCTCCGGCGAGTAGAACGGCGACAGGTAGTTGGTGCCGGGCACCCAGTAATTCCCGCCGATGAAGGCGGCGATGGTCGAGTAGATGAGGAAGGCGAGCAGCAGCGAGCCGGTCGCCAGCGGACCGAGCCACCACTGGTCGGTGCGGAGGGTGGCACCGAAGCCGGATCCCTGGGGTGCTGCGACGGGCGACGAGAGCTGGTTCATGGGACGGAAGGCTTAGCGCCTGGAAGGGGTTGGCTCCAGTGCCAGGTGGGGTGGTGGCGGTGGCATGTCGGAAATGATGCACTGCCATGCATGCGCCGGGGCGTTGGTGGTGGATCCATGCATGCCATGGGGACATCGGGAATGATTGTTCTGGACTTGGATCAGCGTCGGCGTGGCGCATCGCACGCGCGCCCGGCTGCGGCCCGTGCGCTGGAGGCGGCATGATCGGGGCTGGGGTATGCTTCCCGGCTCCACGCCCGGAATCGCCCCCGACCATGGCAGACGCCACCCCACCAACCTCCAAGGCCTCCGCTTCCACGGCGGCGAACCTTGCCCGTGCCGCGGCTCCGGCAGGCACCGGGCTGCGCCACCTGCCTTGGGACGTCGCCCTTCTCGCCCTGATCTACTTCTGCTCGGCGCGCATCGCGCTGCTCTACGCCTTCGAGAAATCCAACGCCAGCCCGTTCTGGCCGCCGGCCGGCTTGGCCCTGGCGGCGGTGATCCTGCTGGGTGGGCGCGCCTGGTGGGGCATCCTGGCAGGAGCCATCGCCGCCAACCTGGTGACCTTCATCGGGAACGGCTTCCCCGCGCTCGTGCCGATGGTGGCCATGTCGGTGGTGATCGGCGCCGGCAACGCCAGTGCCGCACTGCTCGGCTGGGTGGTCGCCGGAAGTCCGCGCGCACTGCCAGGCTTCACTCTCGGGGTCGGGCAGTCGGCGCGCCTGCTGCTGGGTGCCGCCGCGGCCGGTCTGGCCGCCGCCCTGGTCGGCGCCACGACCGTGACCTGGGGCGGCGCTGCGCCCCCCTCGCTGTGGCCGGTCATCCTGCGCATCTGGGCGCTGGGCGACGCGGTCGGCATGGCAGTGCTGGTTCCCCTGGTGCTGGCCTGGTGGTGCCCGGAACCGCTCGATCCGCGGCGTCGCTGCGGATGGTTGCCCTACGCATTGATGATGGCGCTGGCCCTGGTGCAGGCTGGCCTGCCCGGGCTGCCCGCCTGGGCATCAGCCGCGCTCCTCGCGGCGATGGCGCTGGTGCCGGTGGTTGCCCTGCTGGTGCGCGCACGCCGCGCCTGTTGGACGACGGCGCTGTTCCTGATTTCGTACGTCATCTGGCAGACCATCCGCGGCGTCGGGCCATTCGCCGGCCACGACGAAGGGCGCGACCTGCTGCAGGTGCAGTTGGCCCTGCTCGGCTGCGCGCCGCTGCTGCTCGCCGATGGGCTGCTGGTCGGCGGCCGCCTGCAGGAGTCGACCGATCAGGGCCTGGGCCTGCTGCTGCACGGCCGCGGCGGGCGCAGCGCGGCGAGCCTGCTGCCCGCCCTGGCGGTGACCACCTTCGGGATGGCCGTCACCTTCACCACCTGGTGGTCGCTGCTGCGCGATCAGGACGCGCGCCTGCGTAGCGCGGCCGGCACGGTGGCGCAGAACATCTGCCAGGACTTCACCTCGAGCGCGACCGATATCCGCCAGGATCTGCAGCGCAGCGCCGCGCGCTGGGAAGACGCCGGTGGCACCAGCGAAGACCTGTGGCGCCGCAATGCCGCGCACACCGTCCACGACTACGCCTGCCTGCAGGCGCTGGAGTGGATCGACGCGCAGACCATCATCAGGTGGATCGAGCCGCTCGCGGGCAACCAGGCGGCCTTGAACCTGCGCCTCTCGGATGAGCCGGCGCGGCGGGCCGCGCTCGAG
>JACDGQ010000178.1 GCA_013821615.1 Planctomycetota bacterium | reverse complement strand
CAGGTTGGCGGCGCGCTCGGCGAACAGCGCGACCTGCTCGGCCGGCGCGGCGGGCACCGCGGGCAGGAAGGCGCGGTATTGCTCCGGCGCGGTCGCCTGCGCGCCACCGTGGCGCACGTGCGGATCGGTGGGGACGGAGAGCGCCTCCTTGATGCGCGCCAGGATGGTCGCGCGGCTCATGACTGGGCTCCGGCGGCGGGCGGCGCCGGCGGCACTGTCGGCACTGTCGGCGCACTGGCGCGCACCGCGTCCCCGGCCTTGCGGTGCTGCTTCCAATAGTCCTTGAACGACTGCTTGGCCGGGTCCGGCAGGGTGCGCGTGCGCCGCCAGGCGCGCACCGGGTCGAGGACGGTGCCGGCGACCGGCTTGCCCAGCCAGTTGAGGAAGCGGCTGCCCTTGGTCAGGGTGCGGTACAGCCACGGCCGGCGCATGACCCCGGCGAAGGCGCCATAGACCACGCGCTCGAACATCGTCGGCGCGGCCTTGGCGGCGTTGCGGCGGTTGCGCAGCAGGTGGTGGTGCAGGTCGATGCGCACCGGGCAGGTCTCGGTGCACGCACCGCACAACGACGAGGCGTGCGAGAGGTGCTTCCAGTCCTGCAGGCCGCGCAGGTGCGGGGTGATCACCGCACCGATCGGTCCCTGGTAGGTGGTGCCGTAGCTGTGCCCGCCGATGTTCTTGAAGATCGGGCAGACGTTCAGGCAGGCGCCGCAGCGGATGCAGCGCAGCGCGTCGCGCTGCTCGGGATCGGCGAGCAGGCGCGTGCGGTGGTTGTCGAGCAGGACGAGGTGGAACTCCTCCGGGCCGTCGGGCTCGTCGCCGCTGCGCGGGCCGGAGTACTGCGAATTGTAGCATGTCAGCTGCTGGCCGGTGCCGGCGGTGGCGAGCATCGGCAGCAGCAGCGCGAGGTCGTCGAGCGTGGGGATGATCTTCTCGATGCCCATCAGAGCGATGTGCACCTTGGGCAGGGCGGTGGTCAGGCGCGCATTGCCCTCGTTTTCGGTGATCGAGATCATGCCGGTCTCGGCGATGCCGAAGTTGGCGCCGGTGAAGCCGATGTCGGCCTCGAGGTACTTGCGGCGCAGCACGCGCCGCGCCTCCATGGTCAGCGCCTCGGGATCCTCGTTCGAGACGTAGCCGTGCTTCTCGACAAAAAGGTCGTCGATCTGCCCGCGACGCAGGTGCATCGACGGGAACACGAAGTGGTACGGCGCCTCCTTGCGCAATTGCACGATGTACTCGCCGAGATCGGACTCGATGACGTTGAAGCCCTCGTGCTCGAGCAGCTCGTTGAGGTGGATCTCCTCGCTGGTCATGCACTTCGACTTGATGATCGAGCGCGCCTGGTGGGCGCGCACCACCTCCAGGATGTAGCTGCGCGCCTGCACCGCGTCCTCGGCCCAGCACACCTTGACGCCGCGCTTTTCGAGCTTGTCGACGAACTGCTGGATGAGCGCGTGCAGGTTCTCGAGCGCGTCCCACTTCAGCGCCGCCGCCGCGTCGCGCGCCGCCTGCCAGCTGGTGAAGCGCGCTTCGGTGCCGGCGCGGGTGTGCTCGTAGCCGCCCAGCGCCTTGCGCATGAACGCGCGCTGGTCGTCGTCGTCCGCGACCGACCCGGCAGCACGGTGGAATTCGTCGGTGATGGCGCTCATGGGGATCCAGGCGGCTGGAGGAGGGAGGGCCAGAGGAGGGACGGCCGGATAGAACAGGAGGGCGCGGAGGCGCGGAGGAAAGGCAGGCTGCGCAGCCGGTGCGGGGCGCCGACCTTGGTGCGCTTCATGCCATCCAGGCCACGGCGTTGCCGCGTCCCCCTCCGCGCCTCCGCGCGCTCCTGTTCTATCGGCTGTTCGTGCATCATGTCCGCGCCAGGACTTCTGCGAGGTGCAGGCAGGGCAGAGTGTTGCCGTGCTTGTCGAAATAGCCGCGAATCTGCATCAGGCAGCTGGGGTCGTTCGAGACCACCGTGTGGGCGCCGCAGTCGATGATCGAGTTGCACTTCACCTGGGCCATGGCGGTCGAGATCTCGGGGAACTTCACCGCGAAGGTGCCCCCGAAGCCGCAGCAAGTGCGCGCCTCGCCCATCTCGACCAGCTCGAGGCCGCGCACGTGGCGCAGCAGGGTGCGCGGCGCGGCGTGCACGCCGAGTTCGCGCAGGCCATGGCAGCCGTCGTGGAAGGTGACCTTGCCCGCGAAGCTCGCGCCGACGTCGCCGACGCCGAGCTTCTCGACCAGGAACTGCGAGAACTCCCAGGTGCGCTCTCCCAGCGCCTTGGCCTCGGCCGCGCGCTTCGTGCCCTGGAAGAGCTCGGGATAGAAGACCTTGACCATCGCCGCGCATGAGCCCGACGGCACCACCACGTGCTCCGCATCCGCGAAAGTGTCGAGGAAGTGCTCGGCGACGCAGCGCGCCTGATCGCAGAACCCCGAGTTGAAGGCCGGCTGCCCGCAGCAGGTCTGCCCTTCCGGGTAGAGGACCTCGTGGCCGAGCCGCTCCAGCACCTCGACCACCGCGACGCCGGTGCGCGGCGACATCTGGTCGACGAAGCAGGGGATGAAGAGGGAGATGCGCATGGGGAGGGGATGGCCGGAAGGGGGAAGGGGATGAAGGGGAGAAGGGCGGAAGGGCGGAAGGACAGCGGATTGCGAGAAGCGAGGCGAGCGCCCGAGGTGGGATTGTCAACCCGAGGGCACGTCGGCCAGGACGATCCGCGCCCCATGTGCAGCCAGGGCGGCGTCGGTCGCCGGGTCGACGGCGCGGTCGGTGATCACCACGTCGACGTCGCCGAGGGTCGCGAAGGTGATCGCGCCGCGCACCCCGAACTTGGTGTGGTCGACGAGCAGCACCACGCGTTCGGCGCGCTCGATCAGGCGGCGCTTCACGGCGGCGAGGTCGTCGGTGCTCTCGCTGACGCCACGTTCGAGGTCGATGCCGATGCCGGAGAGGAACACGGTGTGGATGTTGATGCGCGCCAAGGCCTCTGCCGCGATCGGGCCGAGGAAGCTGCGGCTGGTCGGGTCGAGGGTGCCGCCGCTGCACACCACGCGCACCTGTTCGCGGTCGGCGAGGGCGCCCACCACCGGCAGCGAGGTCGTGACCACGGTCAGCGCCAGCCCGTCGGGCAGCGAACTCGCCATGGCGAAGGCCGAGGTGCTGCCGTCGAGGGCGATGACCTGGCCGGGCGCGACCAGGGCGAGCGCGGCGTGGGCGATGGCGGTCTTGGCGGCGAGCTGGCTGGCCTGGCGCTGGGCGAAGGGCAGCTCGCGCCGCGCGCTGCCGGGCAGGGCGCCGCCGTGGGTGCGCTGCAGGCGGCCGTCCTGGTCGAGGCGTTCGAGGTCGCGGCGCACCGTCTCCTCGGTGACCTGCAGTTCGCGGGCAAGGTCGACGACGCGCACCCGCCCCTGGCGTTCCAGAAGGGTGAGGATCTGCAGGTGGCGTTCCTCAGCGAACATGCGGGATCCTGGGTGGCGGGGACAGCAAACGCGAATCTTCGTTTATGTCCGATTCGTCTTGACTCTATGGTTTTTAAAGCACAATCAAGGGACAATCCAAAGAATTCGGACATAAACCCCCTTGGGAACTGACCATGACCGCCGCCGCCACCAACGCCTACAAGCATGTCTCCTACCTGTGGGATGACGCCGCCGCCGCCAAGCTGTCGCCGGCGGAGGCCCTCATTTACCGCTCCAACCTGCTCGGCAGCGACCAGCGCATCACCAACACCGGCGGCGGCAACACCTCGGCCAAGATCGCCGAGAAGGACCCCCTCAGCGGCGCCGAGACCGAGGTGCTGTGGGTGAAGGGCTCGGGCGGCGACCTGCGCACCAGCGTGCTGGCCAACTTCTCCTCCCTCTACCAGGACAAGCTGCTCAGCCTGCAGAAGGTCTACGCCGCCGCGCCCGCCAAGGGCATCAAGACCGAGGCTGAAGACCGCATGGTCGGGCTGTTCAACCACTGCACCTTCAACCTCAACCCGCGCGCCACTTCGATCGACACCCCGCTGCACTCCTTCGTGCCCTTCAAGCACGTCGACCACATGCACCCCAACGCGGTCATCGCCGTCGCCGCCGCCAAGCGCTCGCAGGAGCTGACCAAAGAGATCTACGGCGACGAGCTCGGCTGGGTGCCGTGGATGCGCCCCGGCTTCGAGCTCGGCCTGGAGATGCAGAAGCGCTGCCAGGAAAACCCGAAGCTGAAGGGCCTGCTAATGTCCCAGCACGGCTTCATCAGCTGGGCCGACACCAACAAGGGCTGCTACGACACCACGTTGACCCTGATCGAGAAGGCCGCGCGCTTCATCGAAGCGCGCGACAAGGGCGAGAAGACCTTCGGCGGCGCCAAGCACCAGGCGCTGGAGCCGGTCAAGCGCGACGCCGTGCTGGTCGAGATCCTGCCCTGGCTGCGCGGCCAGGTCTCGAAGAAGGCCAAGCAGATCGGCACCGTGCACAGCGACCCGACCATCCTGCGCTTCGTCAATGCCAACGACGCCCCGCGCCTGGCTGAACTCGGCACCAGCTGCCCCGACCACTTCCTGCGCACCAAGATCAAGCCGCTCTACGTCGCCTGGAATCCCCAGGCCGAGGACGTCGCCGCGCTCAAGGCCAAGCTGACCGCCGGCATCGAGCAGTACCGCAAGGACTACGCCGCCTACTACGCGCGCTGCAAGCGCGCCAACTCGCCGGCGATGCGCGACCCCAATCCGACCGTGATCCTGATCCCGGGCGTCGGCATGATCGCCTTCGGCAAGACCAAGAGCGAATCGCGCGTCACCGCCGAGTTCTACAACTGCGCGGTCGAGGTGATGCGCGGCGCCGAGGCCATCGACACCTACATCGCCCTGCCCGAGCAGGAGGCCTTCGACATCGAATACTGGCTGCTCGAAGAGGCCAAGCTCAAGCGCATGCCCCCCGAGAACGAGTTCGCGCGCGACATCGTGGTGGTGATCGGCGCCGGCAACGGCATCGGCAAGGCCACCGCGCACCGCATCGCCAAGGAGGGCGCGCACGTGGTGTGCGCCGACCTCGGCCTGGACGTCGCGAACGTCACCGCCAAGGAGCTGACCGACAAGCTCGGCCAGGGCATCGGCGTCGCCGGCACCGGCATCTCGGCCTGCGGTCCCGCGATCGGCCTGGCGGTCGACATCACCAAGCGCGAGAGCGTCAAGGAGCTGCTCGCCCAGACCGTCCTCGCCTACGGCGGCATCGACCACCTGATCGTCACCGCGGGCGTGTTCGTCGCGCCCGACCGCACCGGCCACATCACCGAGCAGCAGTGGCGCTTCACCATGGACGTCAACGTCCTCGGCAGCTACATCGTCGGCGACGAGGCGCGCAATGTGTGGCAGGCGCAGGGCCTGCAGGGCACCCTGGTGCTGACCACCAGCGTCAACGGCGTGGTCGGCAAGAAGGGCTCGGTCGGCTACGATGTCTCGAAGGCCGCCGCCAACCACCTGGTGCGCGAGCTCGCCATCGAGCTGGCGCCGCTGGTGCGCGTCAACGCCATCGCGCCCGCGACCGTGGTCGCCGGCTCGACGATGTTCCCGCGCGACCGCGTCATCGCCTCACTGGTCAAGTACGAGATCGCCTTCGCCGAGAGCGAAACCACCGAGAGCCTGCGCGACAAGCTCGCCGGCTTCTACGCCCAGCGCACCCTCACCAAGTCGCCGATCACGCCGGACGACCAGGCGGAGGTCGCGGTGTTCCTGGCCTCGAAGCGCTCGTCGAAGACCGTCGGGCAGGTGATCAACGTCGACGGCGGCCTGCACGAGGCGTTCCAGCGCTGAACGGCGCGGATCGCGCGACCGGGCTATCCCCAGTCGCGCGACCTTTATTCCCGGTCTATCGCGTTTTTAGCGGTATTTCCGCCAACATGTCGCCACCTCGGCGGTCATCCTCCGGGGATCGCCATGCTCCGGACCGCCGCCACGTGCCTGTTCCTCGCCATCCCGATCTGGGCGCCCGCCGCCGAGGCGGGCGCGCCGCTGCCGGGTGAGCACACCGGACTGGTCGGCTGGTACCGCTTCGTCAGCGCCGCCACGCTGGGCAAGGACGACTCCGGCCAACATCACGATGCCAGCGTGGTGGACGGCGCCACGTGGACCGACCGCGATGCCGGGCGGCGCAGCTGCGCGGTGTTCGACGGCAAGGCGCGTCTCTCCCTGCCGGCGGTGGCGCGCGGGGATTTCACCGTCGCGCTGTGGGTGAAGTCCACGGCGCCGGCGCAACCGGGCGCCTGGTACAACGCACCGCCGCTGCTCGATGGCGACGTCCCAGGCGACGCCAAGGACTTCGGCGCGGTGCTGCTCGACGGACGCTTCGCCCTCGGCCAGGGGCAGCCAGACGCGGTGACGAGTTCGGAGAGCCGCATCGCCGACGGCGCCTGGCGCCACGTCGCGGCGACCCGCGACGCGACCAGCGGCGAGGTGCGGATCTACGTCGATGCCCGCTTGGAGCGTACCGCCACCGGCCCCACCGGCGAACGCAGCGCGGTGACCGCGCTGACGATCGGTGCCCGGCCAGGCGCGGGCGATGGCTTCGCCGGCCGGCTCGACGACCTGCGCATCTACGACCGGGTGCTGTCCGCGCCCGAGCTGGCGCGCCTCGCCCACGGCCCCGGCGCGGTCAGGCCGCTGCTGGTGCGCGATACCCGCAGCGACACCTGGGCGGGCATGGACGCGCTCGGGCGCAGCCTGCCCGAGCCCGGCAGCGTGCCCGCGCGCAGCGGCAAGGCGGTCGGCATCTTCTACTTCCTGTGGATCGGCCGCCACGGCCCCGACCACGTCTACGACCTCAGCG
>JACDGQ010000003.1:19407-30429 GCA_013821615.1 Planctomycetota bacterium | reverse complement strand
GGGCCACGACCGGGCGACGCGGCGCCGGCTGCTGGACGCGGCGCTGGTGCGCGTCGGCCTGTCCGGGCGCAGCGGCGCCGCGCTGATGGAAATGTCAGGTGGCCAGCGACAGCGCGCGGCGATCGCGCGCGCACTGGTGCGCGAGCCGCTGCTGCTGGTGGTCGACGAGCCGACCACCGGCCTCGACCTGGTGGCGGAGCGCGACCTGCTCGCGCTGCTCGCCGACCTCAACCGCGAGCAGGGCCTGACCATCATCTTCGTCGCCCACGACCTGGGCATGGTGGCGCGCCACGCCAGCCACGTCGCCCTGGTCTCCGGCGGCGCGGTCGCGGTCGGCACCGCCGCCGAGATCCTCACCGGCGAGCGCCTGAGCCAGGCCTTCGGCATTCCCGTCAGCGTGCACCTGGATGGCGGCGAGCGCGCCATCCGCATCGGCTAGGATCACCATGTTCAGCGACTTCGTCTCGTCCTGGGCACTGTTCGCCGACGCCTGGGTGTCGGCGTGGCTGATCGCGGCACTGCTCGGCCTGCTCGGCGTGGCGGTGCTGGCGCGGGGACAGATGTTCCTGGGAGCGGCGATGAGCCAGGCCGCGACCGCCGGCGTGGCGCTGGTGCTGGCGCTGTCGGGTGCGGTCAGCGCGGCGTGGATCGCGAACGCCGACGCGATCATGGCGGTGGCCGGTGCCACTGCGACCGCGCTGGTGTGCATGCTGGGGCGCGGGCACCGCGAGGCCATGCCGGCGTGGATCTTCCTGGCTTCGTCGGCGGCTTCGGTGCTGCTGGTCGCGCATAGCGCGCATGGCCTGGACGAAGTCAACCGCCTGCTCGCCTCGAGCCTGGTCGGCGCCACCCGCGGCGATGTGGCGATGTTCTCCGCGCTGCTCGCCCTGACCGTGGCGGTGGCGCTGACCTGGGGTGCGCAGCTCAAGACCATGCTGCTGGACGTGCCCTTTGCGCTGGCCATCGGCATCCGCGTGACGCGCTGGGAAGCGCTGCTGGCCGTCGCCCTGGGCAGCGCGGTGGGGTGGTCACTGCATGTTTCCGGCCTGCTCTACACCTTCGGCTGCCTGGTGCTGCCCGCGATGGCGGCGCGCGAACTGGTCGGCGAGGTCGGCGCCATGGCCAAGCTCGCCCCCCTGCTCGCCCTCGCCGCCGCCGCCGTCGCCACGGTGCTGGCCAACAGCTGGGACCTGCCCCCGGCGCAGGTTGCGGTGGCAATCCTCGCCGGGATGGTCATGGCGGCCAAGGGCTGGCGGGCGCTTTTCCACCGGTGATTCCTTGGGCTTTACCGCCAAGACGCCAAGGCGCCAAGCGGACAGCCGCGCGCGGACAACCCTGCCTCGTCCGGACTTGGCGTCTTGGCGGCAATAACCGTGGTCTATCGGTTGAGCGGCGCCCGGGACACTTAGATTCCCACCGACGATGATCTCCTCCCTGGCACTGGCGAAGCTCTGCGGCGTGTCGCAGGGCACCGTCGACCGCGCGCTGCATGATCGGCCGGGAATCAGCGCGGCGACGCGCGAGCGCATCCTGGCGGCGGCGCGGCAGCACGGTTACCTGCCCAACCCGGCGGTGCGCGAGATGCTCGGGCTGGCGGCCTCGACCACGGTCGGGGCGGTGGTGCCGGCCTGGTCGCTGCGCGCACCCTTCTTCATGGAGCTGCTCAGCGGCATCGCCGAACGCATCGCCGCCGACGGGCTGCGGCTGTCGCTGCACCTCGCGGATGCCGATCCGGCCGGCTTCGCAGCAGCCTGCACCGAGGTCGCCGCGCGCCGCCCGCGCGGCTTGGCGGTAGTGCTGCCGCCGAGCGGCCTGGAGCTGCCGGCGAGCGTGGTGCGCAGTCAGAAGGTGATCTCGCTGCTGTTGCCCTGCGCGACGCCAGGCGTGATCAACCTACTGCCCGACGAACAGGCGATCGGCGCGGCGGCGACCGGCCACCTGCTCGCGCTCGGCCATCGCCGCATCGTCCATCTGCCCGGCCCTGCGCCCGGCCACTGGGCGACCCGTGAGCGCCTCGCCGGCTACCAGCGGGCGATGGCGAACGCGCACTTGGAGCAGCTCGTGGTGCACGGTGCCGTGGAAGACGACGTCGTGCTTGATCAGCTGCGCGGCGCGGGTGCGACTGCCGCGTTCTGCCATAGCGATCCCATGGCGCTCGCTCTGATCCGTCGCCTGCGCGCCGCCGGCGTGCGCGTGCCCGAGGACCTGTCGGTGATGGGCGTCGACCGCAGCCCGCTGGTCGCCGCCTTCGCCCCTGACTTGGCCAGCATCGCCTTCCCCTTCGCCGCCCTCGCCGCACAGATGGCCGCCACGCTGATGGACCGGCCGCTGCCGCCGCTGCCGACGCCGCTGGTGGTAACGGGGGCGACGGCGGCGGGTCCTCCACCCGCCGCAGGGACGCGCTGATCCGCGCGGGCAAATCATCCCCGCACGGTCCGCAGCGATGCAATGGTCCTGGTCATGCTGCTGAGGGCTTGCCAGGCCGCATGCGCGCACGTGATTGGCCTGTGCTTTGCTCCACTTCGTTCGGGCTCGGATACCGACCCCTGCGATCGTTCATCCTGCACGACCAGCTCGCCCAGCGGTTATCAAAACAGCAGAGCTAGGAGTCCCCATGGCACGACCACTCTGGAGCGGCGCGATCGCCTTCGGCATCGTCACCATCCCGGTGCAGCTGTTCAGCGCCGTGCGCGAGCACGACATCCACTTCCACCAGATCAGCCGCACCGACCGCCGCCGCATCCACTACCGGAAGTTCGTGGAGGGCGGCGACGCGGAGGTCGCTGCGGACGACATCGTCAAGGGCTATGAGGTGCGCAAGGGCCACTACGTCACCTTCGACGATGACGAGTTGAAACGCATCGCCGCGCGGCGCAGCAAGGTCATCGACATCGAGTCGTTCGTGCACCTCGCCGAGATCGACCCGCGCTATTACGATCAACTCTATTACCTGTTTCCGGGCGACCACGGGGACAAACCGTATCGTCTGCTGCATGAGGCGTTGCAACGGGCCGACCAGGTGGGCGTCGCACGCCTGGTGATGCATTCCAAGGAGCACCTCGTCGTGGTGCGTGCCTTCGCCGACGTCCTCGGTATCCAGACCCTGCGCTTCGCCGACGAGATCGGCGACCCGCGCAAGATCGGGCCCGTCGTCGGCAAGGTCCAGGTCGCGGCCAAGGAGCTCGCCCTGGCCAGCCAGCTCATCGACAGCATGAGCGGAAAGTTCACGCCGGCGGCCTACAAGGACGAGTATCTGGGCCGCGTGAAGGCCGCGATAGCGCGCAAGGCGAAGGGCCAGACCCTGGCCATCGAAGAGGACGACGCGGTCGAGGAGGATGACGGCAAGGTGCTCGACCTGATGGCCGCACTGGACCGTTCGCTGAAGGCGCGGTCAGGAGGCAAGGCAGGCCGGAAGGCGCCGGGGCGAGCGCGCGCGGAGGGCGATGAGGAGTCGCCCGACGCTGCGGTCAGCAGTGGTGGGAAGGGACAGGCCGGCAAGAATGCCAAGATGGGGACTGCTACGCGCGGGGGCGTGCACCACGCTGCGCGCGGTCAGGTACGCGGTCGGAGCCCGGGTAAACGCGCGTCGTGACCAGAGCGCGGAAAAAGTCGGTATGACCACAGCCGCTTCATCGCGATCGAGGCCGCGGGGCGCTCGTGTCGCACCCGCGCTACGCGCGCGGGTGACGAGCCGTGTTCCCGGAACGCCGGAAAGGATCCCCGCAGGCTGCACGTCACCGATGCTGGCCACTCCGGGCACCATGCCCAGCGCGGCCGAAGCCTTCCGTTATGAGGTCAAGTGGGACGGGTACCGGGCTCTGGCGCGGTGGGACGGCGGCAGCTTCGCGGTCTGCAGCCGCAACGGCCTCGACCTCGCGCCGCGCATCCCGGAACTCACCACCCTCGCCCGCATGGTTCGTTACCCCCTACTCCTCGACGGCGAGATCGTCGCCCTCGACCGGCACGGCCACCCGAGCTTCAGCGCGCTGCAGACGCGCATGCCCACGCGCTTCGGTGGGCGCAGCGGGCACACCTGGGATGCGGAGCGCTTCACCATCCAGTACATGATCTTCGACGTCCTGCATGTGCGCGGCTCGTCGACCCGCGCCCTGCCGTATGGCGAGCGCCGCGCCGTGCTCGAAGCACTGCGGCTTTGCGGGAAGCACTGGCAGACGCCCGCGGCCCACGAAGACGGCGCGGCCCTGCTCGCGCTGATGGTCCGCGCCGGCCAGGAAGGCGTCATCGCCAAGCGGCTCACCAGCCGCTATCTGATCGGCCGGCGGTCGCCCGACTGGATCAAGGTGAAGAACCACCAGAGCGACGATTTCCTGGTCGTGGGCCACTGGTCCAGCGGCAAGCATGAACTGAGTTCGCTGCTGCTGGGCTGTTACGCCAGCCCAGCCGACGCACGTGCCGGCCATAACCTGCGCTTCTGCGGCAAGGTCGGGACTGGATTCACTGAACAAGACCGCGCACGGCTCGCGCAGGTCCTCGTCCGCCTGCGCCGCGACGAGCCGCCCTGCACCGGCGAGCTTCCGCGCGGGGCCGGCGTGCGCTGGTGCGAACCGCGCCTGGTCGCACAGATCCGCTTCACCGAATGGACGCACGATGGCGCACTGCGCCACCCGGCCTTCCTTGGGCTGCGCAGCGACAAGGAGCCGCGCCAGGTCGTCCACCGACCCGGGAGTGCCACATGACCATGGCGAGGGATTCCAAGGTCGCGTTCACCCACCTCGACAAGGTCTACTACCCCGACGCTGCCTTCACCAAAGGCGACATGATGCACTACTACCAGAGCGTGGGACCGACGATGCTGCCGCACCTCGCGAAGCGCCCGGTCACCGTCATCCGCTATCCGGATGGCGTCGCAGGCGGATTCTTCTTCGAAAAGCGCTGCCCGGAGAAGCGGCCCGCTTTCATGAAGACCGTCAGCGTCACCAGCGAGCGGTACGGCACGATCGCGTTCTGCGCGGTCGACAATCTGCCATCGCTGCTGTGGCTGGCGAACCGCGCCGCCATCGAGTTCCACACCTATCTGTTCCGCGGCGCTCGCGAGACCGCTCCGACCATGATGGTGTTCGACCTCGACCCGGGGGCGCCCGCCACCATCGCCGATTGCGTCGAGATCGCCCTGATCATCCGCGGGCTGCTCCGCGAACTGGGCCTGGAATGCTTCGCCAAGACCAGCGGCGGGAAGGGGCTGCACCTGGGCGTGCCGGTACAGGGCACGACCTTCGCCGCGACCAAGGCCTTCGCGCGCGGCATCGCCACCACCTTGGAACGCCGCGAACCGTTGCGCGTCACCGCCAGCATGGCCAAGGCGGCGCGCGCGGGGCGCGTGTTCTTCGACTGGAGTCAGAACGACCACGGCAAGACCACTGCATGCGCCTACACGCTGCGCGCGCGCCGCACGCCGACCGTCTCGACGCCGGTGGCGTGGGATGAACTGGAGCTGGCACTGCGCCGCAAGCGCTGCACGTCGCTGTCCTTCACGGCCGCCGAGGTCCTGGCGCGCGTCGCCCGCCTCGGCGACCTGTTCGCACCCGCTTTGACCCTGAGGCAGCGGTTGCCGGCCGTGAGAGGTCAGGCGGTCGCCACCTCGCATCGTCGCGGCCCACATGCGTCGCCATGATCATCGCCCTGCGCGGAGAACCACCATGCCACGTGCCAGCAAAGCCGCGAAGTCCGCGAAGTCCAAGCCCAGCAAGTTCACACCCGTTCCACCGCAGGCGCCCGGCCGCGCGAGCAGGCCACGAGCGCTCGCCACCTATCGGGCGAAGCGCGATTTCTCGAGCACGCCGGAACCGGCTGGAACGGTCAAGGGAAAGACCTCGGCGGGCGGCTACTTCTGCATCCAGAAGCATCTCGCCAGCCACCTGCATTATGATTTCCGCCTCGAGCACCGTGGCGTCCTGCTGTCATGGGCCGTGCCCAAGGGCCCCTCGCCCGATCCCAAGGTCAAGCGCCTCGCCATGCAGGTCGAGGACCACCCCGTCGACTACGGCGATTTCGAAGGCGTCATCCCTGCGGGCTACGGTGCCGGCATCGTCGTGCTGTGGGATCGGGGGGCGTGGGCGCCGCTGGTCGATGATGTGGATGCGGCCCTCGCCAAGGGTCACCTGCCGTTCGTGGTGCGGGGGGACAAGCTCAAGGGCCGCTGGGACCTGATCCGCACCGGTATCGCGGGGCAGTGCGGCTGGCTCCTCGCCAAGCAGCGCGACGCGTGGTCGGGAGGA
The DNA here is from genome assembly GCA_013821615.1 of Planctomycetota bacterium. Classification (GTDB taxonomy): domain Bacteria; phylum Planctomycetota; class UBA11346; order UBA11346; family UBA11346; genus BOG-1363. The sequence continues at coordinate 24,193 of JACDGQ010000003.1, read as the reverse complement.
GGAGACCCCACGGTCGAGCAGCCGGAAAGCGTCAAGAGCGGCCGTGACTTCGCCGAGATCCTGGCGCACGAGCGCCGCGACCCCTGGCCGGACCAGCCGCCCGTGCGCGGCGGCGAGACCGGGAAGCTGATGCGAGACATCATGCTGCGCGCGAGCGCATTGCGCAGCCGGGCGACGCGCAGCCCGGCAGCGAACAGAGCCCGTGGCGTCCGGGCCGCGCCCGCAACCGATCGATGATAGCCGCGACAGGATCCTGTCGGCAGCACCGAGGTGGATGGAAACGTCCCACATCCCGGGACGATGCCCAGATCGGAACCTGATCACCAGTGCACAGCTGATGTTGGCTGAGCAGCGCGGGCATGCTGGCCTCACCAGAGCCGGACGACCGGCACCAGCACGAACCACATGATGTACGAGAGGCTCGCGGCCAGGAGTCCATCCAGACGCCCGATCGGCGCCGCCGCGCGCAGGTAGCGGATCAGCATCCCGGCGATGAGCACCAGGTGCGGCGCGCTCATCGCCCACAGCCCATGATAGACGCGTGCGGTGGACGCCAGGTCGCCGAGCACCGCCGCGGCGATGCCGGAAGCGACGATGCTAATCAACGCGAGCGTTGCAGCGCCGCGCGTGCCCAGGCGCACCGCGAGGGTGCGCTTCCCGGCCAGCCGATCGGCCGTCAGGTCCGGGATGCCGGCGATGACGATCGCCGGGAAGATCGCCAGCACCACTGGCAGGCCCAAAAGCCACGGGACCGGCGCCGACCACGCGCCCCCCTGGAGCATGGCGCCAAGGATCAGCACGAACCAGCCGTGCGTGATCGCCACGTCCAACTCGCCCAGGCCACGATAGCACATGCGGAGCGGGCGTACGGTGTACCCGAGGCACAGCACCGCGCCGGCGGCGTACCAGATGGTCGCGTCCCAGCGCCAGCCCGCGGCGTGGCCTGCTGCCATGGTCATCGCTGCCGCCCCCGTCGCGGCGCCGATTCCCGCGACGCGTCTGAGCGACGCTGCGCGCAGACGCCCCTCGACCAGCACGCGCGAACCGCCCGTGAAGGGCCCGTGGTTGCCGTTGCTGCGGTCGCTGTCCTGATCCTCGAGTTCGTTGAACAGCACGGTCCCCACTTCGAGCAGGAAGATCGCAGCGTAGCCCATGAGGTAGGCGCGCAGATCCAGCAGGCCGCGGCCTTCACCGCGCGCCGCGATCAGCGCACCCAGGGTGTAGGCCAGCCAGGTCATCGGGTAGAACTGCAGGCGCAACGCCGCCACCCACGCGCCCAGCGCCCGCAGCAGTCGCGCGACGTTCGTCTCGATGGTGCGGGGAAGACCGCGGCCGAGGGATTCGGCGCGCGCCAACCAGGCGGCACGCTGCGCCGGCGACGAGTGGATCACGGGACCGAAGCGCTCCACGCCGATGGGTCCGATGCCGCAGAATCCGAGGGTGTCGCGACGGAGCGCGACGGCACCGGGTCCGCGCAGGATCCAGCGGTAGGCCCACGGCGGCGTGTCCATGGTCATGAGCAGCTGGGCAGAGCGCCCGCGCAGCAGTCCGGTGAAACCCTGTCCCCCCTCCCGCTCGGTGAAGGCGAAGCCTGGAGCGAGCATGCGGTCGAGGAAGCCCTTGAGCAGCGCAGGCATGCTCCCCCACCATACGGGATAGACGAAGACCACGTGCTGGCACCAGGTCACCTGCTCCCGCGCGATCCGGATGTCCGGCTCGACCACCTGCAGCGCGAATTCCCGCTCATGCATGCTGAGGTCGTACACCAGCGTCGCGAGGTCCATGCGCCGGACGTGGGCCCCGGCCGCGACCGCACCCCGCTCATACGCATCGGCGAGCGCGGTGCAGAGACTGCCGAGTCGGGGGTGACCAACGATGATAAGCGTGCGCAAGCCGATGGCGCCGCGATCGGCTTGCGCACGCAGTCCACTAGTGAGGAGCGCTCGTGAAGCGGTCTCAGACCCTCGCGCATCGACTGCGGGGGTGGCGCGCAGCACGCGGGGGACTCAATTGCTGTCAGCGATCTTCTTGACGTGCAGGAGGTGCGCTTCGAGGGTGGGCAGGGTCTCGGCCGCGAAGCCGCGCAGGTCGACGTCCTTGCCATCCTTGCTCTCATCGGTGAACAGGTCGACGGCCTGCTTGTGCCCCTTGAGCTGTGCGGCGAGGTACTCCTTCCCGAAGTCCTTGTCGGTGGCGGTGCCGAGGGCGTCGAGCATCTCCTGGTGCTTCTTGTCCAGATCGCTTGCGATGACGATGCCTTTCTTCCCGGCCACCGCGGCGAGTTCGGCATTGGCCTTGGTGTGGTCGGCGATCATCTGGCGGGCGAACGCCTGTTCGGCGCTGCCGACGCCGCGCTTGATAGCGAGTTCGGAGCTGCGCACCTCGAACATGCCGGCCTGCGAGGCTTTCTCGACGAAGGCCAGATCGCCCTTGTCGACGGCGGGCTTGGCAGTGGTGAGGATGTCTGCGCCCTGGATGTGGGCTGCGCAGGCAAAGAGGGCGGCAGCAAGAGCGGTGGTGAGGATTTTCATGGGAATTTTCCTGGTGAATAAATATCGAATGGGCGGACGAGCCACGCCCGGTTCCGCCATAGAGGAGAGCGATGCACGTGCCAATGCAGGGTCATCGCAGGTCCAGTTCCTGGCAGGCGAGACCATGCAGGGCGCACGTGTGGAGCCCACCTACACCCGCGTTCTGCATGGTATGGATGGCCAGGTAGGGCCTGCTTACCGTCCCCAGTGGCGATGCATGCCGATGGCCGTGACGAAGGCCGCGGTGAACTCCTTGCCGAGCGCACCGAAGACCACCCCGGGCTCCGCCGCCGGATCCCCGGCAGCGCCGCTCTCCTCACCCGCTCCCCACACCGCGGTAAACCGGCGGGCGCCTCCGGCCAGGGCGATGGCCTTGCCGTGGCGGTAGGCCTCGAGCACGAAGCGACGTGCCTGCGGGTCGGCGTACAGGGCGCCGAGTCCCACCTCACCGGACGGGACCGCGACGGCATCGTACATGACCGACGCCGCGGTGAGGAAGCTCTTGTCGACCGCGACCGCCTTGCCGTCCTCGTCGTCGATCGGGCCCAGCGTTCCGGCGATGACCTCGACCACCGCCCCACCGGCCACCAGCGCCTTGCGCAGGGCGGCGATGTCCCGACCTGACGAACCCGGCGACGCGAGGATCGCGACCTTGCGGGTGGCGATGCCGCCGGGGACGGTGATCGCCAGGCTGAGGGCCGGCGACGTGGTCGGCTGCCCGGGCGGATGCGCCGACACGTGGAATCGGCCCCCGGGGGGCGGTACGCCGATCGCGGACGCCACCTCGCGCGCCACCTCCAGCGACACCGGGGCGAGGATCTCATCGATCACACGGCTGCGGATCTCCGGCCGTTCGACTTTGCCCAGCTCGAAGCGCAAGGCGTCGATCAGGTGCTCCCGTTCAGGGCCTGACAGACTGTTCACGAACAGCGTGGCTTGGCTGAAGTGGTCCGCGAAGCTGCCGCTGCGCTTGCGCAGCTTCTGCCCATCGATGCGTTCGCGCACGTGGGCGAAGGCGCCGGGCCCGGTCGCCGCCTTGGGCATGCCACCGGCGATGGAGTTCGGGTGGTAATTGGCCTCGGAGGTCGGGATCGCGTGCCGCCCGAAGCCGTCCTGCTGGTGATTGTGCACCGGCACGATCGGACGGTTGATCGGCAGTTCGGCGAAATTCGGACCGCCCAGGCGGGTGAGCTGGGTGTCGAGGTACGAGAACAGCCGCGCCTGCATGAGCGGATCGTCGGTGACGTCGATGCCCGGCACCAGGTTCGCGACGCAGAAGGCCACCTGCTCGACTTCGGAGAAGTAGTTCGACGGATTGCGCGTCAAAGTCAACTTGCCGACCAGCCGCACCGGGACGACCTCCTCGGGTAGCAGCTTGGTCGGGTCGAGCAGGTCGAAGCCGTAGCGCAGCGCATCGGTCTCCGGCACCACCTGGATGCCGAGCTCGTACTCGGGGAACGCTCCAGCGGCGATCGCGTCCCACAGGTCGCGGCGGTGGAAATCGGGGTCGCGCCCGGCGATCAGCTGCGCCTCGTCCCATACCAGTGCGTGGGCGCCCAGCTTCGGCTTCCAGTGGAACTTGACCAGGTGGGTCTCGCCCGCGGCGTTGACCAGGCGGAAGGTGTGGACGCCGAAGCCCTCCATCATGCGGTAACTGCGCGGCAGGGCGCGGTCCGACATCACCCACATCACCATGTGCGCGGTCTCGGGCATCAGCGACACGAAATCCCAGAAGCTGTCGTGGGCCGAGGCCGCCTGCGGGATCTCCTTGCGCGGGTCCGGCTTGAGCGCGTGCACCAGATCGGGGAACTTGATGCCGTCCTGGATGAAGAACACCGGCATGTTGTTGCCGACCAGGTCGAAGTTGCCCTCGCTGGTGTAGAACTTGGCGGCGAAGCCGCGCACATCGCGCGCGGTGTCCGCAGAGCCGCGCGAGCCGACCACGGTGGAGAACCGCACGAACACCGGAGTGGTGGCCTTGGGGTCCTGCAGGAATGCGGCCGAGGTCAAGCCGGCCAGCGATTCATAGACCTGGAAGTGGCCGTGCGCGCCGGCGCCACGCGCGTGCACGACGCGCTCGGGGATGCGCTCGTGATCGAAGCGCATGATCTTCTCGCGCAGGTGGAAGTCCTCGAGCAGCGTCGGTCCGCGCTCGCCGGCCTTCAGCGAATCCTCGGTGCCGGCGATGCGCAGGCCCTGGTCGGTGGTCTGCACGGCACCTTGCGGATCCTCGCGGAAGATTTCGAGCTGTTGCT
>JACDGQ010000003.1:0-19397 GCA_013821615.1 Planctomycetota bacterium | reverse complement strand
GGGGAGGGCTTGCGCGGGGATGGGCTCATCGGTTTTCCGGGGTTGGTGAGTGGATCGTGCGGGTTGCGCATGGCGGATGGCGGCGAGCCTGCACAAGCCCGCGCTGTGCCAACGATCACCCGCGCCTGTCAAGGAGACGGAAGCGCGCCTAAGCCTGGATTGCTGGGTGAGCCCCGCCCACACCTCTGCTCAGTCCAGGCGGCGGCTTGCTGGCAGTGCTCTTTCAGACTCATCGAGAGTCGTGGGCAATCAGCAGCGCTCGATCACCGGTGACCCGCATATGCGCGGCCTTGGGATCGTGCAGGATTGCCAGTTTCCGTGAGGTTCTCAGCAGTATCCTGCACGCTCGCCGGAGGCGCTGCGCATCGCGCATGGCCAAGGGCTCACAGGAGTGCGGGCCGAAGCGGACCGTTTTTGGTCATTTCAGCATGATATGCCGATCACCAAGCGGCTCCAAGACCGTGCGGTGGTCTGCAAACCGGTCAGTGTCGTTCCGTCAATTCCACCGCGCGACCACGCAGGACGACCAGCGCATTTGGCACAGGACCGGCTTACGGCCAGGAATCGACATCATCACCAAAACCCCCTGGAGTTCCCATGAACATCGTCGTCCCACCCGCCGCGACCACCCACCATGAGGTGGTCCAATTGAGCAGCGCGAACCGCCCGACCATCTCCTGGGCCGCCGTGCTCGGGGGCATGGCGGTGTCCATCGCGGTGCAGGTCGCGCTCGCCGAGGCCTGCATCGCCGCCGGCCTCTCGCTCTACACCCCCTTCGATCCCGCCAGCAGCCCGGGCAAGGCCGGCGCGGTCGCCGCCATCGCCGGGCTGGTGTGCGCGGTGCTGGCCCTGTTCCTCGGTGGCTGGGTGGCGGGCCGCCTGGCCCATTACCAGTCGCGCGTGGTCGCCGCCCTGCACGGCACCCTGGTCTGGGCGCTGGGTGCGCTGATCGCCGGCGCCTTGATCGCCACCGCCCTGGGCATGCTGGCCGGCGGCGCGATGTCGATGGTGGGCGAGGGTCTGAAGGGCGCCGCCACCGCGGTTCCCGCCATCGCCCAGATCGCCGCCCCCTCGTGGGACGAGATCCGCAAGCAGGTGCAGGAAGGCGTGGCCAAGGCGAACACCGCCGCCGCCCCGGGCAGCAACGACACGCGTTTCGCCGACCAGGCGCGCCTTGGCGAGCTGCTCACGAACTCCTTCACCATCGATGGGGCCAAGGGTCTGCCCGATGACCAGCGCAACGAACTGACCGGTCTGCTCTCGTCGCAGCTGGGCATCAGCCGTGAAGCCGCCCAGAAGGCGCTGGCCCAGTGGCAGTCGACGTGGAAGCAGGCGGTCGACAAGTACGCGGCTGCCAAGCAGGAAGCAGAGGACAAGGTCAAGGCTGCCGCCGTCGCCGCGCGCGACTACACCATGCGCGCCGCCGCGGCCGGATTTGCGCTGATGCTGATCGGTGCCGCGGCTGCGACCATCGGTGGCCTGTGCGGCGCCGCGGTCAACCGCCGCCGCGACGAGACCCTCGCCGTCGTGCACGGTCGCGCAGCTACCGTCTGATCCGATCTGCGATCAGGTGCAAAGACCCCGGGCGCTTGCGCCCGGGGTCTTTGCATTTTCGCGCACCTCAGCCCGCTCTAGGAATCGCGTCAGGCGGTCCCGGCCTGATGCCCGGCGCGCTGCAGACTCGCCAGCAGGGTCTGCAGCCCAGCCAGGGTGTCCGCTTCGGCCGGGGGTTTGTCGCGTCGCCAGCGCGCCATGCGCGGGAAGCGCAGAGCCAAACCTGATTTGTGGCGCGGTGAAACCTGGACGCCTTCGAAGGCGAGTTCGAAGACCAGCTTCGGCTGGACCTGGCGGACCGGGCCGAACTTCTCGAGGGTGTGCGCGCGTACGAAGCGGTCGACCTCGGCGATCTCATCCTTGCTCAGTCCGGAGTAGGCCTTGGCGATCGGAACCAAGGCCGGCCCGTCCCACAGGGCGAAGGTGTAGTCGGTGTAGAGGCCCGCGCGCTGACCGTGGCCGTACTGCGCGTAGACCATCACCGCATCGACATGCATGGGGTCGATCTTCCACTTCCACCAATCCCCGACCACCCGCCCCACCCGGTAGGGCGACCCGTGACGCTTCAGCATCAGGCCTTCGACGCCGAGGTCGCGTGCCTGCTGGCGCTGAATGGCGAGCTCATCCCAGGTGGTGACGTCGAGGGTCGGCGACAGACGCAGTCGCGTCGGATCCTGGGTGGCGAGCAGCGCCGCGAGCGTTTCGCGACGCGCGTCCAACGGGCGGGCGCGCTGATCGACCCCCTGCCACTCGAGCAGGTCGTAGGCCATGAACAGCAGCGGCACCTCCGCCTGCAGGTTCGCCGGGACGTGCACCCTCCCCAGGCGGCGCTGCAGATCCGCGAACGGCCGCGGCCGCTCGCCCTGCCACGCCAGGATCTCGCCGTCGAGCACGCAGCCGTCGGGGAGTGCCGCCGCAGCCACGATCAGTTCGGGAAACTGCGCGGTGACCAGGTCCTCGCCGCGCGACCACAGCGCGGCGGTGCCGGATCTGCGGATGAGCTGGGCGCGGATGCCGTCCCACTTCCACTCCGCTTGCCAATCGGCGCGCGGGCCGAGCTCCTCGGGCGCCCCCGGCAGCGGGTGGGCGAGCGAGAAGGGATACGGCCGCGCGGGATCGGCGGCGTGGCCCGCGCTGGTGGCGATGATGTTGAGGTAGCCCTCCGCATCGGGCGTCCACTCGCCGAGCAGGCGATGCGCGATGACCGCGGACGGCACCCCCGCCACCTGGGCGAGCGCGCGCGCGACCAGGTTCTTCGCCACCCCCAGACGGAACTCCCCGGTGAGCAGCTTGTGGTAGACCAGGCGGGCCCGCGCATCGAGTTCGCCCCAGGTGCGTTCCACCAGCGCGCGGCGTTGGGATTCGTCCAGGCCGGCCAGCGGAAGCAGGCGCTCGCGCACCACCTCGGCAAGCGCCAACGGACGCGGCGCCGCGGGTGCGGGCAGCAACAGGGCCACGGTCTCGGCGAGGTCGCCGACGCGGTGGTAGCACTCCTCGACCAGCCAGTCGGCGAGGCCAGCGGCCGCTGCTGCCCAACGCAGCAGCAAGCGGCCACTGACCGCGCGCGCGGGTCGCCGACCGCTGAGGAAGCGCAGCGCCCACGCGGCGTCCGCGGGTGGCGCATCGGTGAAGTAGCCGACCAGCGACGCGACCTTGTCGACCGTACGCGTGCTGGCGTCGAGATCGAGGAACAGGCGGGTGAAGCGCTGCATCCCAGCCTCACGCCGGCGCGGGTGAGGGGTGCACCACGCGACCCGCCGCCGTGGCGCTCTGCGCCCCGGCGCCGTCCGCGGCTTCAAGCTCAGCCTCGATCAGCGCCTCGCCATCGCCGTCGTCGTCGAAGCCGACGTGCAGCAGCTCCGCGTCGAAGCCCTGTTCGCGCAGCCAGCGCTCCAGGGTCGGCGCCTGGCCATGGGTGAGCAGCACGCGCGCCGCGCCGGTGGCGCGGATCACCTCGATCAGGCCATTCCAGTCGGCGTGGTCCGAGAGCGCGAAGCCGCGATCGAGATTGCGGCGACGGCGGTTCCCGCGCACCTGCATCCAGCCAGAGGCGAAGGCGGTGGAGATGGTGCCGAAGCGGCGCAGCCACGGCGACCCGGCTGCCGACGGCGGAGCGAGCACCAGTCCGCGGCCACGCACGCTGGCGGCGGCCTCGCTGCCGACCACCTCCGGGAGCGCGCAACCGGCGGCGCGGTAGGCAGGCAGGAAACGCGCCACCGCGCCGTGCACCAGCAGCGGGCCGATCCCGGCGTCGACGCCGGCCAGGATGCGCTGGGCCTTGCCGAGCGCGTAGGCGAACAGCACGCTCGTGCGCTCGCGCGCCTGGTTGGCGCGCCACCACGCATCGATCTCAGCGAACAGCTCTGCAGGTGGGGCCCAGCGGTAGATCGGCAGTGCGAACGTGGACTCGCTGATGAAGACGTGGCACCGCACCGGCTCGAGCGGGGCGCAGGTGGGATCGGGTCCGGTCTTGTAGTCGCCGCTGACCACCCACACCTGACCGCGATGCTCGATGCGCACCTGTGCGGAGCCGAGCAGGTGGCCAGATGGATGGAAAGAGACTTGCACGTCCCCCAGCGTCACGCGCTCGCCATAGGACAGCCCACTCACCGCCGCGGCCCCGACCCGCAGCGCGGCGACCGCCACGCCCGGAGCAGCGGTCAGATAGGTGGCGGATCCGGGGCGGGCGTGGTCGGCATGCGCGTGGGTGAGCACGGCGCGGGCGACCGGGCGCCACGGATCGATGTGGAAGCCACCTGCGGGACACCAGAGTCCCTCGCGGGTGGAGACCAGCAGCGCTTCGCCAGCCATGGCGGGCATATCCCCGGGACCTATTTGGCGCTGCCGGTGCCCGGGCTTTCCACCGGCGACACCGCAGGCGCAGGCGTCGCATGCGTGCTGGACGCGCCTGCATCGGCCGGCGTCGGGGCCGCATGGAGCTGACCGGGAGCCGGTTCAGGCTGGTTGGTGTCGATGCGCGGCGTCGCGGGTGTCGACGGGATCGGCGCCGGCGCAGGCGCGGGATCCTTGGCCGGTTTCGCGGGTTCGCCGCAACCGCCCAAGGCAATGGCGACGATGGTGATCATGACGGCGGCGGTGCGGGGATGGCGCATGGTGATGTCGTCCGGGGATTTTGAGGAGGGAAGTGCCGATTGCCCAGCAAGCAGCGTTCCAGGACCGCTCGCGATGCGGTTGACGGTTCTGCGGAGCGCTGCGTTCCAGCGTGATCGCGCTGCGGTGCTGCGCCCCTGGTTCGCGTCTCAACGCGCGAGCGACGCGCCCACGACCACGTCCGCCCGCGCCGCCTGGTAGCGCGACGCGAGCTCGCGCAACATGCCATCGGTCATCATGCGGCGCAGGCGCGGCAGGATCATCGCCTCCTCCTCGGCGAAGTGGCGCCGCATCACCTCCGTAAGGGCCCCGACCAGCGCAGACCAGGTTTCGTCGGCGCCCGATCCCCGGCCGAGGCTGGCGAGCAGTGCGTCGATCTCGCGATGCTGGGCGCTCGCCCGGGCGCCCATGGCGCTCGCGTCCACGTGCAGCATCAGCAGTGGATACAGGGTCTTCTCCTCGAAGTGCATGTGCTCGTCCAGCAGCCGGGTGAGGTCAGAGACCTGGCGCGGCCGCGATCCTGGATCGGTGCCAGAGTCGCCAGCGAGGCGCACCAGGTGCGCGAGCACGTCGACATGGTCCTGGCAGAGGTGGGTCAGGATGCTGATCATGGTCGTCCATCCGCGGTGTTTCCAGCGGCCGGCAACAGCGATGCTGCGCAGGCGGGGTGTAACCTGAAAAGCACGGAAGATGCCAAATGTGCGCTGGCGCTGGCGCAGCCGGCTCCCTTAGCGATGTGCCAACTCTGATGTATCCAAGCATTGCACCGCAGAGCGACGCGGTGCATGCCATCTTGCGGATTGCACGAGGAGCCCGGCTGCCTGCCCGGTTAGAACGGGCATGACGCGCGCTGACCTCCACGACCCCAGCCCGGAGCAGACCCCATGCGCATTCTCGGTATCGGCGATTACCTCGACCTTGGCGACATGTACCTGCGTCTCGCAGCCAACGGTCACGAGGTGCGCGTGCATGTCGCCGACCCTGCCTACCACGGAGTGATGGCGGGCATGGTTCGGCGCGTCGCGGATTGGCGCGCCGAGCTGCCCTGGGTGGGCGCAGTCGGAAAGGACGGACTCATCCTGTACGAAGGGGCGGGTCACGGTCAGGAGCAGGACGCGCTGCGCCAGGCCGGCCACCAGGTCATCGGCGGCTGCGCCTGGGGTGACCGCCTGGAAGGCGACCGCGCCTTCGGTCAGGAGATCATGCGCGCGGCCGGGATGCGCACCGCCACGGTCCAGGAGTTCAGCGATTTCACCGCGGCCATGGCCTTCATCCAGGCGCGGCCGCGGCGGTACGTGTGCAAGCACAACGGTCATCACCTGCCCTCGACGCGGAATTTCGTGGGTGCGCTCGACGACGGCTCGGATGTCGCGCAGTTGCTGCGCGGCTACACCCGGACCTGGCCGGCCGAGGTGCCGGTCTCCTTCGTGCTGATGGATCACCTCGCTGGCATCGAGACCGGCGTCGGCGCGTACTTCAACGGCGAAGCCTTCGTCGGGCCGGCCTGCCTGGACTGGGAGCACAAGCGCTTCTTCCCCGGTGACCTCGGCGAACTGACCGGGGAGATGGGCACCGTGGTGACCTACGAGGGCGGTGCCCGCCTGTTCGCCGAGACCCTGGCGCCGCTCGCCCCGCGCATGCGGGCGGCCGGCTACCGCGGCTACATCAATCTGAACTGCATCATCAACGAGGACGGCGTGTGGCCGCTGGAATACACCTGCCGCTTCGGCTATCCCGGCTTCGCCATCCTCGATGCGCTGCAACCGGGCGGCTGGGACGAGGTGCTGGGCGCGATGCTCGGCCGGAGCGACGGCTTCGCCGCCGCTCCGGGCTACGCGGTTGGGGTGGTCCTGACCACGCCGCCGTTCCCCTACGCGGGCGACGGCTCGTGCCACGCAGCGGGGCTGCCGATCAACATCCGCGGCACGCTCACGGCTGCGCAGCGCGCGCACCTCCACTACGCCGAGGTCGCACTGGACGATACCGGCGCGCTCGTCACCAGCGGCGCGTCGGGCTACGTGCTGGTCGCCACCGGGCTCGGCCCGGACATCGTCACGGCGCAGTGCGCCGCCTACGGACTGCTGGACCGGGTGAAGGTACCGAATGCGCGCTGGCGCGTGGACATCGGTGACCGGCTGCGCGATGGCGATCTCGCACGTCTGGCCCGCATCGGCTACGGGGCGGGTGCGGCCATGCCCTCGCCCCACAAGGCGCGGCGATAGGCGCGAAAGCACTGGTCGCCGGCGCGCAGGCGCAGCAGCGCGCCCTCGGCAAGCCACGGGGCGAGCTCTGGCGCATGCTCGATCAGCGGAGCCAGGACTTCGGCGTTCCAACCCTGGGAGTGTTTGAGGTCGAGCACCGCGTGGAGTTCGAAATAACGGCGTTCGGCGGCACCCAGCCCCAAGCGGCGCAGACCCGCATCGACCTGCGCCACGCGACCCGGGGCGGTCAATTCGATGACGCCGAGTGCGCCGAGCGCGTGGTATGCGTATCTGCGATCGGTGGCGAAAGCGACCATCAGGTTGCCGAGCGCGAGCGCCGGCCACAGAGTGGTGCCGATCTCCGGACGCAGACCGAGGTGGGCCACCAACTCGTCCAGCAGGCGGCCGTGCATGCCTTGGGTATGGCCGCGCCCCATCTCGTCCCAGTAGTTGCGCGCGAGTTCGACCTTCACCCGGTCCGGCATCTTGACCTGGCTGAGCGCGACCAGGTCGTCGAAGCCGGCCTCGCCGGCGGCCTCCTGGGTGAGGAACCAGCGCATCTGCTCCAGGGTGGCGTGCTGCGCGAGCCATGGGAAGAGCGCATCGCCCTGGCCCGGCCCGCGCTCCGCGAGACCAGCGAACCAGGTGACGAAGCCGTGCGCGTCCCGCGGTGCGCGCGCGGCCTCATCGGCGACCAGAACGCGCTCCGCTTCCACGAAGGCGTGCTCGCGGCGGCGCAGGTCGAGCTCGTTGAGCTGGCGCTCCTCCCAATCGTCCACGTCACTCGGCACCTGCGGCGCCAAGCGGCGGGCGTTGAAGCGCGCGAGTGCGCGGTGCAGGTGGTCCTGATCGCTGGTGGCGCGCGCCGCAGGTGCGCTGTGGTCGAGCAGCATGGGGGTCATGGCGCGTCCTCGCCGGTGATTACGGTGGTGGCGGGCAGGGTCACGGTGAGGCCGACCACCGCGATGCGATCGATGCCCTGATAGGATTCATGCGCGAGTTCCTCGGAAAAGACGTCGACATCGAGCTCTTCGTAGGCGTAGGCGAGCCCGAGGCCGCGGAGCAGCGGCGCAACCGCCTCGTGGAACCGATCCGCGCCCTGCACCACCGGGCTGCCGGTATACAGCACGAAGCTGCCGCCGGGTCGCAGGTGCGCGAGCGACTCGGTGACCATGCGCAGCGCCAGCTCGATGCCGAGTGGGCCGCCGCCATCGCGATACCAACGGCCGGTCGCATCGATCATGTAGGGCGGATTGGCGATGATCGCGTCGTAGGTGCCCGGCGCCGCTGCGAACAGGTCGCCGACCGCCACCTGCACGTCGGCGATCCCGGCAAGCGCGGCGTTGATGCCCGCATGGCGCGCCGCCAGCGGATTGATGTCGCTCATGGTCACGCTGGCGAAGCGCGGCGCGAGGCAGATCGCCGCGGCGCCGCTGCCGGCGCCGAGTTCCAGCAGGTCGCCGCCACCGGGCAGGACGCGCTCGAGGAGGCGCACGAAACGATAGGTGTCGGGACCGAAGAACACCGCATCCTGGGCGATGGTCGGGAAAGCCGAGTGCATGATGAGGCGCTCGATGCCGCCCGCGACGATGCTCGAGAAGCGCACGCGCGAGCGCAGGTGCTCGCCTTCATCCTCCACCGCATCCGCAGCCTTGAGCAGGTCCAGCATGGCCGGCGCCAACAGCCACGGCCGGAAAGGGCGGCTCCAGCCGAAGACGTCGCGCAGGTCGGTCGCGACCGCGTTTCCGGGGCGCGCATTGACCAGGGCGTGGGCCCCGGGGGTGATGGTGGTGAAGCGGTAGCCGCTTTCGACCAGCATGCGACCGAGCGCGATCAGGGCCTGATCCGTAGGCAGCAGATCCCGGGTATCGAAGGCGAGGTCGGATGCGATGGGAGGATGGATGCCGATCATGAAGGCTTTCCCGCGGTGGGCCGTGGTGCGCACCCGGTCAGCAGGCAGCGCCGCGCTGGACCAGGGCTGCAACGCTGCCGGTGCGTCGTGAGGTGGCCTGTCCGCGGACACCGTGGACGCATGCCGTGGGGGGGGAGGACCATGCCGGGATTAGCCGCGAGCATGCCAATGAGCAGTGTCAAGCTGGGGAGCGAGGTCCCACCTGCAATGCAAGAATCCACAGCAGCGTGCGCTGCTGTGGATGCATGCTTGCGTCGTTTTTGCCGTTCGAGGCCCTCTGGCCCGTCCAGCGTGCGAAGCGAACCCTCAGGTCCCTTTGCAACCGCCCTGACCCTTGCAGGAATTCATGCCTTTGCAGGCGTGGGCCTCGGCCTTGCATCCGCCCTGACCCTTGCAGGAATTCATGCCCTTGCAGGCATGCTTGCCATCGGTGGCGGTCGGGGTGCCGCCGCTGCGGCTGCTGGAATCGTCGCAGCCGGCCATGGCGCCGGCCATGATGCCCGCGACGGAAGCGGCGAGGAGGATGTTGGAGATCTTCATGTGGTGCTCTCTGGGATGATCAGGTGAGGGGCATCTGCCCCATGGATCGGACGACGGGGTACACCCCCGCCGCCCGCAGGTACGTCGTACCGCAAACGATGTTTGCAGCGTGCAGATTGCAGGAAGTTTCGCGGCGCGGTGCATTCCGCACGCCCGCGGCTCCGACGATCGGGTGGAGTGCAGGATCGGGCCATCACGGGCCAGCACTGGATGGAGTCCGCAGTGCGCATGGACGCTTCCTGTACGCCCGCGAGATGCGGCGGCTCAAGAAGGAGCAGCACTCGCCGTACCAACGGTGGGGTACGGCGGGCGTAGCGCACGCTTCATGCTGCGCGCTGGTAGTGTTCCTCTGCGGCCGCCCAGCCAATGATTCCAAGGCCTCTTGCACGCCTCCGCCGGACGCACTCCGGCAGTTGCGCTCCCTAAGAGGCGGTTTCAAAATCCTCCCCTCCTGCGCCCGGCTCTCGTCGGCTGCGGCTGCGTCAGACGATCCATTTTGTGCTCAACATGGCCTACGGCCATGCCTCCGCGCAAAGATGATCGTCTTCCTTGCCTCGCTCGACGATAGCTAGGCTCGCTACGGGGATGGTTTTGAAACCGCCTCTAACCCGTGACGCCCCCCTGCTCGCGCCGCACGAGGCGCCGCAGGCGCTCCACCTCATCAAGCAGCTCCAGCACCAGCGGCATGCTGTCCAGGTCCACCGCGAGATCGCGGTGCAGCCGCCAGGCGCGTTGGAGCTGCAGCAGCTCGAGATCGGAGAACACCCAGGCCTCGGGCGCGGGGCCGCTGGGGACGATCACGCCCACGGTGACCAGGGTGATGATCACCTCGCTCTGCACGCCGCTCATGCGGCTCGCCTCGACCAGGGTGTAGCGCGCGGTCCCGCCGACGACCTCGCCGACCTGCGCCTCGCCGGGCACCTGGTCAGCGCTCATGGTTGGCCTCCCAGCTGGCTGCGGGGATCGTAGGCGGACTCCTTCGCCAGCTCGCGCCACAGCTCCTCGGCCTTGGCGGTGGCGCCCGGCGGAACCGTGAGGCGCAGGCACACGTGCTGGTCGCCGGGCGGCGTGCCGGGGAGGCCGCGCCCGCGCAGCCGCAGGATCTGGCCATCCTTGCTGCCGGCCGGGACGGTGACCTGGGCGGGACCGCCCAGGGTCGGCACGCTGACCTGCGCACCGAGGACCGCCTCCCATGGCGCGAGCGGCAGGTCGAGGGTGATGGTACGACCGTCGACGGTGAACAGGCGATGGGGCGCGATGGTCGCCTCCAGGTACAGGTTGCCGTTCAGCTCCGCGGTCGCGCCGGGCGTGCCCTGCCCGCGCAGGCGGAAGACCTCGCCCTCGACCAGGCCTTTGGGGATGGTCACGCGCAGGCTGCGCCGCACCGCCTGGCCGCGCTCGTCCGGCGGCAGCTGGAGCTGCAGCTGCCGCTCGCCGCCGGCATAAGCCTCTTCGAGGGTGATCTCGATGCGGTGGTGGATGTCCTCGCCGCGCTGGGGGCCCGCCTCGCGCCGGCCGCGGCCGGCGCGCTGGCCGAACAGCGATGAGAAGAAATCGCTGAACTGGTCGGCATCCATGCCGTCGCCGCCGCCGCCAGCGAAGGGACCACGGCGCGGATCGCCGCCAGCGCGGGCGCCCTGCGGCGGCGCGTGGAACTCCTCGCCTTCGCGCCAGCCCTGCGCGCGCAGTTCGTCATAGCTCGCCCGCTTCGGCGCATCGCCCAGCGCCTCGTAGGCTTCGCCCAGTTCGGAGAATCGCGCCTGCGCATCCTTGGCCTTGTTGACGTCGGGATGCAGCTTGCGCGCCAAGGCGCGGTAGGCGGTCTTGATCTGGTCGGGCGTGGCGTCAGGGGCCACACCCATGATCTTGTAATAGTCTTTGAATTTCATGGGACCCAGGTGGAGGCGGGGCGGGAGCGTGTTGGGAGCGGTCGCGGCCGGGCAGCCGGCGGACGCGCGCGAGTCTGGCGCGAGGCGTCCTGCATGCCAGCACCTGCCATCGTTCGAGCGGGAATCGCGATGCTCATGACCGCCGATCGACCAGCAGGCGCGGAGCCGCGGAAACCAGAGCAGCAACGCGCCTGAACCCATACCGGGACGGCGCGGCTGGGCATTTCCGCCCCACCCCTCAGCTCCACGCACCCTCGCGACGTCGGGTCTGACGCTGATGCAGGGCGCGGGTTTCGCGTCCATGGCAGATCAGGCAGAGGGTGCGCAGGTTCCCGAGCCCGCAGAGGCCACCGCCCTCGACGACCGCGGTGCGGTGGTCCATGTTCCATACCGACACCACGCGTTTGCGGCGGCCGAAGCCGAGCTCCGCGAGGGTCTGCACGGCGACGCTGTCGTCACGCCCGCCATCTTCCGTGTGCTCGCGCAATGCCGCGATCACCCGATCGAGGCGCCCCCCATCAAGACGGCAGTGGCTGCACACCCCGCGGTCGCGTGCGAAGACCTGCTGCCGGGCGTACGCGGCGCTGACGCGCAGTTTGAACTCGTGCAGGCATGACGGCCCGCAGAAATCGCGACGACGCTCCGGCAGCTCGTGCAGGCACCAGCGGCAGAAGGGGCGCCCCTCCGGTCCGACATCGCCGGGATCATAGGCGGGGTGCTCGGCATCGCTGACGCGCAGGCGTGGCATAGCGTGGTCCTCCGCTGGCGGGGTGCAGTGGCCATGGGGCCGACTGGCGGCACGGCCACCTCCGCCAGAGCGCATGCTGCGCCCATCCAGCGCGCGTCCGCCACGCAGGCGCGCATCCTTCTGCACCGTTCAGTGCGCAGGCCTGCGCCCCACTACCGCTTTGGCATGACGTAAGCTGATTTTCATCACTCGGCAAGCGCTGCTCCTCATTGCCATCGTCCGGGTCCCCACCATGGCCACCTCCTCCTCCCCAGCCTCCCCCTCCGCGCCCTACCTTCCGCCCGTGCGACCGCCGCCCAGTGCGCTGGTAGTCGATACGCTTTGCGGCCGCCGCGGTCGGGTGAAGCAGATCCTCGTATGCGTGACGCTCCTGCTGGTCGCCATGCGGCTGGTCCTGCCCTATGCGCTGCTCAGCGCGGCCAACCACCGGTTGCGCGACGCCCAGGTGGTGACCGGACACCTGGATGACCTCTCACTCGGGGTGCTGAGCGGGAAGATGATCTTCACCGGCGTCCGGGTGAATGCCCAGGACGAGGCCGGCCGCATCGAAAACGTGCTCGAGGTGAGCGAGCTGCGCGCGAAGATCTCATGGATCGCGCTGCTGCACGGCGAGCTCGCGGGGGCGATCACCATCACCGAGCCCGTCCTCCGCCTCCGCCCCGGTCCTGCCGCGCCAGCGGACGCGGCGGTGCCGACGTGGAACGACGACACCTGGCGGGCTGCCGTCGCGCGCCTGGTGCACATGCGCGTCACGGCGATCACGGTCGTGAACGGCACCATCATCTACAGCGATCGACCGCGCGCGATCGAGGCGCGACTCAGCGCCATCGCCGGGAAGATCGACGACCTCGGACTGCCGGCGACGGACGGCCGCCCGGCGACCTTCACCTTCTCGGCCAAGACTCCGGGGTCAGGTGATCTGGCCGTCAGTGGCAGCTTCCTGGCGTCCCCAGACCGTCCACATGCGGAGGTCAGCGCGCAGCTCGAGCACGTCGACCTGCCGAAGCTCAACCCGCTCATCGCCGCCTATGAATCCCTCGGCTTTGCGAGCGGCACCTTCTCAGGCTACCTCCAGGCGCGTGTCGACGGACAGGATCTGGTCGGTGAAGTGAAGCCGATCTTCCGCCACCTCAAGGTGACGGCGTTCCGCACCAGCGATGGCGCGGCCGCCACCAGCCTGTTCTGGCGGATCGTCGTCCCGGTCGCCGCCTGGGTGCTCAAGAACCCCGACACCGACCAGCAGGCGGCACGCGTGCCCATCGTCGGCCGGATCCAGGATCCGAAGACCGATATATGGACGGTGCTGACCAGCGCCTTGGGCAATGCCTTCATCACCGCTCTGGTGCCCGGATTCGACGGCCTGGGGCCGACCTGGATCGCTCCGGTGCATCAGCCCTGAAGCGGCACCGGTGACGTCCAGCGCCGCGATGCAGTCCGCCCGCACCTCGACTGCTCACCTCTGCAACTTGCATGGCACCGCAGCGAAAACCACGCAAGTCCAGTATTTCCAGCCATAGAATGGGGCTCTGCGAGTGGCACGGAACTTGCCTATATCAAAACCATGCAGCACCGCCCAAGAGGGCGACTGACCACACCCCGCGATGACCTTCACCGCGGATACCCCGTCTTCCAACCAATCAAGGAGCTGATCATGGCCACTTCCGCCTACTGCCTCGCCACGAGCGAGACCCAGACCCGCACCATCGTCGAGAACCTGCACCGCTCGGGCTTCTCAAGCAATGACATCTCCGTGCTCTTCCCCGACAAGGGCAGCACCAAGGACTTCGCCCACGAGAAGCACACCAAGGCCCCCGAGGGTGCGACCACCGGCGTCAGCACCGGCGGCGTCGTCGGCGGCACGCTCGGCTGGCTGGCCGGCATCGGCGCACTCGCCATCCCCGGTATCGGTCCCTTCATCGCTGCTGGCCCGATCATGGCCGCGCTCAGCGGCGCTGCGATCGGCGCAGCAGTGGGCGGACTCGCCGGCGCCCTGATCGGCATGGGCATTCCCGAATACGAGGCCAAGCGCTACGAGGGCAAGATCAAGGAAGGCCGCATCCTGATCTCGGTGAACGGCGAAACCGGCGAGCAGGTCACGCGCGCCAAGAAGATCTTCGCGGACGCCGGTGCCGAGGATATCTCGAGCTCGGGCGAGGCCGCCACCGGCAACAAGAAGGCCGAAGGCAACGCCAAGACCGACCGCAGGGTCTGAGCCGTCATCACTTTCCCATCACTCATCCAATCGAACAAGGAATCGCCCATGCGTAGCCCATTCGCCCCGCTCGCCATCCTGCCGCTGCTGCTCGCGGGCTGCATGGATGACGCGAAGACCACCTCGACCACCACCACGAGCACGCCGACCCCGTCGACGGCTCCGGCCACGGTGACGAGTCACGAGACGACGATCGCAAGCCAGGACGGCGACGTCAAGAAACCCGACAACACCGGCCGCAATGCCGATGACAGCAAGGCGGCGTTGACCGCATTCGACCAGGGCAACAGCCCGCAGGACATCTCGATCACCACCAAGGTCCGACAGGCGGTGGTCGCGGACAAGGAACTCTCCACCAATGCCAAGAACGTGAAGATCATCACCCGTGATGGGGTCGTGACCCTGCGCGGGCCGGTGGCGAATGTCGATGAGCGCACACGCTTGGGGCGCATCGCCGGCTCGTTGCCGGAGGTCCAGAAGGTCGACAATCAGACCGAAGCAGTGCAGTAAAGCCTCGAACGGTCTAAGCCGTGAAGAAAAAAAGCCTCCCGGTTCCCCGGGAGGCTTTTTCTATTACGTGGCGAAGCGCTCCAAGTGGCCGTTGTGTCAATTAAACCTCGTCTTCCTCAAACCGCATGCACGCGAGGTCGTCATGAGCGCCACGAGTCCTGTCCCCGCAACCCCGAACCGCAGAACGCTCGCGGCGAAGATCCGCGATCTGCGCGACCGCTTTGCCCAAAATGCTCCGCGCAGGCCCTGGTGGCAGCGCCTCCTGCTCCCTCTGGTTGGCCTGGCGGCGGTCGTGGCTGGTTTGGTCTTTCTGTGGATTCCACTCGCCCCGACGTCGCCGCTTCTGGTGATCGGCATCCCCATGCTGTTCTGCTTCCATCCACGCTGGGAGAACGCTGTCCGTCGCCGCATGGCGGCTGGGCTCGACCGGCTGCAGCGCTGGCTTGAGGCGCGACGCGCGCGGTCGGCGTAAGCACATCCGCGGGTTGTCGCCCCCGGTATTCTGCAGCTCATACCGCAACCTGTGCTGTTCCGGCAGGTGCGACCAATACACTGCCTCCGCCCGGCGCGTCATGCATAGCGCATCGGCGTCTGGCGCTGGTACCGCCCGGTCGTAGCGGGAAATGACGTCATCCATCGCAAAATCGCCACACCGGGCTTGGGCACGCATGATGCTAGCAATCACCACATCAGCACCCCTTCACGGAGGCAGCATGCAGACCTCGACCCACACCGCGCCCGTCATCCCCCATCGCGCCACCTCCTTCCCGATCTCGCGCCATGCCGCCAGCGTGCTCGGTGACGATGGTCGCAACTCGCATTACTGCGAATGGATGGCGTTCGATGGTCGGTCGCCGGTGATCATGGGCATGGGCAGCAACCCCGCGGCAGCGCGCTGCGACGCGCTGGCCTGGGCGATCACCAATCGCCACGACCTGCGCGGCGGCAGCCTGGTGACTGGGCCGATCAGCGACGACCTGGGATAGATCTGCCTCCGCCTGCCGATTGCGGCCGGAGTTCGGCCTGGTGAGCAAGGTTTCGTAAAGCGCGCGAGGCTGACGTCGGGGGAAAAAGTTCACTCGTCGTCCGAGGTGGCAACTTTCCGTCCATTGCGGCGAAAGCTGAACCTGATCGAACAACCTGATCGAACAACCTGATCGAACAACCTGATCGAACAACCTGATCGAACAACCTGATCGAACAAGAGGAACGGAGCAACGGAGGAAGACAGGGAGCCATTGAAAAAAAACGCAATCTGGAAAAGTGGGATCGCTAGCATTTGGCTGTCCTCCGTTCCTCCGTTCCTCTTGTTCGCTCCTGGCTTTCCTGTTGCGGCAAGACCCGAGTAGGCGATGGATCCACGGCGAAGGACGAGGAACCAAAGAACATCGTTTCTCCCGGTGCCCCGCGGCCAGATCGGTCACCTCAGCCGGAATGCCCTCGGGACTCATCAGGCGCGGGTGCCGCCATTTCCGCGCACCCGGACCGGCGCGGCAGCGTGAACCAGAAAGTCGTCCCCACTCCGACCGTCGACTCCAGGCCCACCCGGCCCCCATGGCCCTCGATGATGCCCTGGATGGTCGCCAGGCCGATACCGGTGCCGGGAATGTGCGTATGCAGGCGTTCGAACATCCCAAAGACGCGCTGCTGCGCCTCGGCCGGGATGCCCAGGCCATTGTCCGCGACGGTGAAGCGCTGCTCGCAGGCCGTCTCGCTGCAGGCGATGGTGATCACCGGCGGGCGCTCCGGCGCGCGGAACTTGAGGGCGTTCGCGAACAGGTTCTGCAGGACGCGGGCGAAGCGCGTGCGGTCGGCGCACACCACCGGTAACGGCTCGCGCCGGACCACCGCCCCCGCCTCGGCGATGCGCGCGCCCAGGTCCTGGATCACGTCGTCGAGGGCCGCATCGGCCGGGAACGATGTGACCTCGCGCTCGCTGCCGCGCAGCTGCGCGTCGACCATCAGATCACGGATCATCGCGGACATGCGTACCGCGCCGCCGGTGGCGTTGCCGATCCAGGTGCGCGCGCGCTCATCCAGCTGCGGACCGTACTTCAACTCGAGCAGCCCCAGGAACGAGGCGATCGGCCGCAGCGGCTCCTGGAGGTCATGCGAGACCACGTGGGCGAAGCGCTCGAGCTCACCGTTGGAGCGCTCGAGCTGGCGGTTGGCGGCGCGCAGTTCGCCCTCCATCTCGGCCAGGCGCAAGAGCGAGGCCACCGTAGCCAGGAATTCCGCCGGCTGCAGGGGCTGGATCAGGTACGCATCGGCGCCGCCATCCAGTCCCTCGACGCGATCTTCGGAACGCGTGAAGCTCGCCGAGGTCTGCAGCACCTTCGGCGGATCGGGCAGCGCCTTGATGCGCCGGCAGACCTCGAAGCCGATCATGTCTGGCAGCTGCACGTCGAGGATCACCAGGGCCGGCCGCGCCTCCAGCCGCGCCAGCGCCTCGTGGCCGCTCGCCGCCTCGATGGTGGCGTGCCCCGCACGGGTCAGCAGGCGCACCAGCGTGTAGCGGTTGGCGTCGTTGTCGTCGACCACCAGGATCGCCGCGTGCGTCATGCGCGACCCCGCTCGGCGACGGCGATGCCGGTCATGCGCAGCGCCTTGGTGATCTCTGCGATCGCCTCGTCACGCGAGTCGGTGCGCTTCGAAACGATCGCCACCGCCTTGCCAAGGCGCTTGCGGTCCTGGTCGTCGATGTGCTGCGCGCTGTAGATGATGATCTTCAACCCGGCGATGTCGGGATCGCCGGTGACACGGTCGAGGACCTCGAACCCCGAGATGTCGGTCATGCTCAGATCCAGGAACACCACGTTCGGCCGCAGGCGCCGGATCGCGGCGAGGCCCTCGACCCCACCCTTGGCTTCGTGCACCTTGAGTCCCGGCGGCAGGATGCCGCGCAGCAGGTAGCGGGCGACCTCGTCGTCGTCGATGATCAGCACGGTCGGCGCGGTGGTGCTTTCCGCCGCCGCCTCATCGGTGGTTGCTATCAAGGGGAATTCTCCCGACCCCTCGTACGTGAGCGGGATCTCGAGGGTGAACACGGAGCCGGAACCCATGCTGCTTTCAGCACGCACCGTGCCACCCAGCAGCTGGGCCAGGCGCCGCGACAATGGCAGGCCGAGCCCGGTACCCTTGGGCCCGGTGGCGCGCCTGCCCCCCTCCACCTGCGCGAATTCGTCGAAGATGTGTTCGAGGTTCTCTTCGGCGATGCCGATGCCGCTATCGTTCACGGCGATGGCGATCCGACCTGCGGGCAGCAGCCGCGCCGCGACCCGCACCTCACCCCGCTCGGTGAACTTGAGCGCGTTGGCGATCAGGTTGCGCATGATCTGCGAGACCTTGCCCTCGTCGGAGTGCACCACCACGGACTCCCGCGGAGCCTCGAACTCAAGGGTCACCGCACCGTGCGCCGGCAGCAGCGGTCGCAGCACCCCCTTAAGGGCACCGAAGAGCTCCGCCACCGTGAAATCCCGGGTCTTCACCGCGACCTTGCCGGCCTCGACCTTGGCCAGGTCGAGCAGGTCGTCCACCAGTTCGGCGAGCTGTTCGCACGAGCGGCGGATGAACGTCACCTGCCGGCGCTGCTCGGGACTGAGCTCGCCATCGGTGTGGTCGAGCAGCAGGTTGGCGAGCGCCTGGATCGAATTGAGCGGGGTGCGGAATTCGTGGGACATGTTCGACAGGAAGCGGCTCTTGGTGCGTGAGGCGCGGCGCAGGTGGTCGGCGCGCACGTCCAGCTCGGCGTGCAGCGCGACTACGCCGCGGTTGGTGTCCTCCAATTCGCGGTTGAGCTGCTCCAGCTCATCCTGGCGCGCGCGCAGCTCGGACAGTGTGCGCAGCAGCTCCTGGTTCTGGTACTGCACCTCGGCGACCGGATCGTTGCGCTGATCGCGCAGGAAGGTTTCCGCCAGCTGGCCCGCGACCGCCATGAGCTGCCGATGTCCGACCAGGGCCGGGATGTATTTACGCATGGTGACCCGCGTGCCCTCGCCGGGGGTGCTGACGATGTCGCAGACCTCCATCAGCCGCCGCACGCCGATCAGGCCCAGACCCAGGCCGGTGGTCGAGCGGTAGCGCCCCTCGAGGACCGCGGCCAGATCTGCTATGCCCGGCCCATGGTCCGTCACTTCGATGACCAGCGACGAGGGCGTCTGGTCGTCGAGCGCATAGGTCGTCCGCCCACCGCCCGCGTAACGGAAGGCGTTGCGCACGATCTCCGACACCGCGGTACCGAGCTTGATCTGGTTCTGATGGTCCAGGCCCAGGCCCTCGGCGATCTGGCGCGCGCGCTGGCGGGCGAGCACCACATCGTGCTCGGTGCGGATCTCGAGCGCCAGGAGCGGGATCAGCGCCATGGTCAGGCCCCCTTCGCGACCAGCACGGTAGAATCGTCGCGGCCGCGCTGGAAATCGCGCCACAGCACCGCGGCGATCAACGCGGGATCGCGCAGCGCCAGGCCCGAGTAGGTGCCCAGGTCCCAGCGCGTGGTGAGGCCGTCCGAATGGAGGATGAGCAGGCTCTGCGCGGTCCACGGCAGGCTGAAATCCTGGAAGCGCGGCGCCGACAGGCCCAGCGTGCCGTTGTGTGAGACCAGGCTGCGCTGCCGGTCGGCGCCGATCAGGCAGCCGGAGATGTTGCCGACGCCCGCGTAGCGCAGCGTCGCGGCCGCACCATCGATCTCGCACAGCGCGCCGGCGGCGCCGCGGGTGTGGCG
>JACDGQ010000177.1 GCA_013821615.1 Planctomycetota bacterium | reverse complement strand
CACCACTCCAGCGCAGCGCAGCGCGCCATGGCACCGTGCTCATCGTGGTCGCCGGCATCACCGCATTGATGGCGAGCATGGGCCTGGCCTTCATGCTGCGCATCCGCGAGGGCGCCGAGACATCTGACCTGCTCATGCGCGAGGCGCAGGCGCGCATCATGCTGCACGCGGCCTGCGCCTACATCCTCGAGGCCTCGCGCCTGGGCTATGGACCCGACCGCTTCGCCGCGACCGCTGCGGCCGGGGTGTCCACCACCGGCTTCGTCAGCACCGGCAGCGGTGCGCTGGCCGTGCGCGAGGGCTACGGCTGGATCGACGTGCGCGACGCCGACGGCACCAGCTTCGGCGCGGGCGCCACCGCCTACGGCCCGCGCGACCAGTCCGGCCGCGCGGTGTGGAGCGGCAGCGGCGTGTGGCCGGACGTCGGCGGCACGGTGATCTGCCCGATGTACCGCTGGACGCGGCCGCCCACGGCGCTGCGCCAGACCGTCGCCTACAACCCGATCATGTGCGGTACCAGCGACAACGGCGACCCGCGCTGGGGCCGGCCGCTGCTGCTCAATCCCGATCCCCAGCCAGCGGTCGCCAACGGCTGGCCGAACACCGTCACGGCGACGCGTTGGGGCGACTTCGTCAACGGCGACGCGACCCCGGCGAGCAGCTCCGCCGGTGTCTCGTGGTTCCGCGTCCACCGCGTCAGCGCCGCGACCTTCATCGTCACCTGCGGCGCCGGCGGCACGCTCGGCTTCAAGGACTGGGCCGAGGTCCTCGCCCACCCCGGACTGACCGGCGTCGCTGGCGGAACGGAGCTTTTTTCAGGAGACCAGGCGACCTTCGACACCGTGCAGGCCAACGAGAGCCGCCTGTGGTACGAGGTGCGCTGGTCCGGCGCGGTGCGCCCGCTCGACTTCCGCCACGAGGAGCCGACCTGGTGGCGTTGGCTGCAGAACTCCTTCGCCTACCGCATCTACCCGGTCAACAGTTCGCAATATCCCGGCTGGGGCCGCACCAACCGCTTCAACCCCAACCCGGTCGGTACGATCAGCTACATCCAGCGCCTGGAGAGCAGCGGCAGCAATCCGCTCGATGCGCAGTCACGCGCGCAGATCACGGCTTGGTGAGAGGGAGGGGAGAAGGGGAAGGCAGGAGGGCGGAAGGGTCGGCGCGCCGGAAATGGAGCCGAGACCGAAGGAAATATTTTCGCTCAGGTCGAGGCAGACTCGACACTCGAGACTTGAGTCTTCTTCCTTCTTCCCTTCCGCCCTCCTGCCGTCCCCTTCTTCCCTCTGGCTTCACGCCTTCAGCCCCGCCGTATCCTGCCCCAGCACCCCGCCCAGCCCGCGCGCCACCGTGAGCACGCCTTCCGGCATCTTGCGGCCCAGGCCGAAGAAGCCGGTGCCGGCCTGGCCGATGGCGACGGCCGCGCGCAGCACGCCGTCGGCGAAGGCGTCGTAGCCGGCCTCGTCGAGCAGCGCACGCGCCGCGCCCACCATCAGGTCGGCCAGCACCAGCGGCTTGCCGCCGGCGGGTGGCTCGCCCTCGGCTGGCGGAGCGAGCCGCGCGCTGAAGGCCTCCTTCGCCTGATCGAGCGTGGCCGAGAAGTCGACGTCCGCGACCTTGGTGCGCTTGCGCATCTGCTCCCAGAAGGCGTCAGGGCCCACCAGCTCGTCACCGCGCGCCTTGGTGACGATCTCGAAGACCGCGGCCAAGCCGTGGCCGAGGTGGCGGGCGGCCTCGTCGCGGTCGCTGGTCACCGGCTCCGGCAGGGTGGGCTCGTGGAAGCCGGTGATGGTACCGTTGGCGACCGCGAGCAGCCGTGGGGTGAGCGGGCCGGTGCGGTTGGCTACGGCTTCTGCATACATTCCGGCAACGATGCCGTTCAACAGCGACGCGTGCGCGCAGGCCAGAAACGAGAAGCAGGTCGGGATCGCGACGTACACCGCGCCGCTGCGCAGGAACTGGTGGAGCTTGCCCAGACCCTTGCTGTTGAGCACGTCGGCCGAGACGTACGGATCCCCGGTGCGCTGCAGCACGGTAACGCCGCCGATGTCGAGCTGGGTCCAGGTGCGCGTGCCGTGGCGCTTGGTAAGGTTGGTGACGGCGCGCTCGTGCACCGCGTTGGTCTCCAGCCCGCTCTGCGCGAGGGCCTCTTTGTTCAGGAAGTCGTTGCTCTCATCGCCGGGCTGGCCGTAGGCGATGTACAGCTCGTCGCTGTCGGGCAGCAGGCGGCGCGTATGGCATGAATCCAGGTGCCGCCAGTCGCCGGGCTGGATGAACGGGTAGAAGTCGCGGTCCTCGAGCATGCTCATGTGGAATCCTTGTGGGCCGGACGGAAGCCATGCGCACATGCCGCCGCGGCAGCGCGAGGACGGCGCGGGGCGACGCGCAACCCGTGCTCCGCGCGCTCCCAGTGGTACCGGCCGGTGCATCGGCTGCCGCCGGCTGCGCGCTGGGCGCCGTGGGTGACCCTCGGCCCTGTGCAGGGGAATACAAGACTCCGGCGCACGCGCTGAGTGGTTTCAGCCCAAGGCACCAGCCTCAGGCCCGCGCCGCCGGGCGGCAGACGCGGCGCAGCACCAGGTGCGTGGGCAGGAAGATCAGCAGCGGCATGCCCGCCAGCATCAGCGCCGTCCACGCCCAGCCCGGCATCCAGACCTGCGCCTGGGTGTCGCTCAGGCCGTGCATGTAGTTGATGTTGACCGGCGTGGCGATGCTGCCCGCATCCGCGCGCGGGCCGGGCATCATGGTCAGGCAGACAACCATCAGCGCCCACGCCAGGATGGTCCAGCTCCAGAAGGCGCGGCGGTCGTATCCGAGGCGCCACACCAGGCCGATCAGCAGCAGCGGCAGCCAGCCATGGAAGAGCGACAATCCGCGCAGGAACAGCGGGCGCTCGGCGTTGAACATGTACGTGGTCATGCCGGTCAGGGTGATGCCGGCCAGCCCGGCGAGGAAGTCCACCACCCACACCAGCTGCGGCAGCAGGATGCCGACCGCCGCCATGGAGATGAGCAGCGCCGACTCGCGCCAGATGCCGACCAGGGTCACGAGCAGGGCGATGTCGCAGAAGTAGAGGAAGTTGGTCGGACCGTAATTGTACCAATAGACCGGCACCAGCACCGCCAGGAAGGTGGAGTAGGCGAGCTTGAGCCAAAGCGGAAGGCGACTGCCTGGGCGAGCGGCTTCACCCTGAGGCAGGTCGGGCGTGGCGGGGGCGGTGGTGGTCATCTCGTGCTCCTGTATATGTTATCAATAGATTACTAATGGAGCCGTGTCAAGAGGGGACTTCACGGCAGACCGGGTGAGGGAAGAAGGGGAATGCACGAGGGGTTGATGGAAGAAGGCGCGGTGCGCTCGGGTTGTGTCCGAGACCGGAGGTGGACAGATCCACTCGCTGGACGCGCGTCTCACGCCTGGCTGCTCTTGCCTCATGCTTCGCGCCTTCGCCCGCTCATGCCGTCCCTTCCTCGCCTCTCGCTTCCCCCGTTGACGCCTTGCGCCCTCTGCGCTGGCCAGTCCGGTTCCCTCGCCAACATCCAACCTCCCCCCGGCGGCCGGACTGGCAACTGGTCGTCTCGCGAAGGGCCTCATGAACGAACGCCTGCTCATCGCCCTGCTCACCGCCATCAACTTCACGCAGATGTGCGATTTCGTGGTGATGATGCCGCTCGGTCCGCAGCTGACCAAGGCCTTCGCAATCGCCCCGAGCCAGTTCGCGGTGGCGGTCTCGGCGTATACCTTCAGCTCGGCGGTGGCGGCGGTGCTGGGCGCCTTCCTCATCGACCGCTTCGAGCGCAAGCGCGCCCTGATCGCGGTCTACGTCGGCTTCATCATCGCGACCCTCGCCTGCGCCCTGGCGCCGGATTTCCCACTGCTGGTGCTGGCGCGCTGCGCGGCGGGCGCCTTCGGCGGACTGCTTGGCGCCCTGATCATGGCGATCATCGCGGACGTGGTGCCCTACGCGCGCCGCGGCGCGGCCATGGGCGTGGTGATGTCGGCCTTCGCGCTGGCCTCGGTGGTGGGCGTGCCGTTCGGGGTGTGGATCGCCGGGTGGCTGGGCTGGCACGCCACCTTCATCGCCATCGCCGCCGTAGCGACGGCGACCCTGGCCGCCGTCGCCCTGACCATGACCCGCCTCACCGGTCACCTGGTGACTGAACGCCGCCCGGCGCAGGCCGCGGTGGTGGCGGTGCTGCGCGCGCCGCGCGCCTGGCTGGCCTTCGCCTTCACTGCGTCGCTGGTCTGCGCCGGCTTCCTGGTCATCCCCTTCATCGCCATCTATCTGTCGCGCAACCTCGGGGTGAGCGACACCGAACTCGGTTTCGTCTACCTGTGCGGCGGGGCGCTGGCGCTCATCACCTCGCCGCTCATCGGCCGGCTCGCCGACCGCTACGGCAAGCACCGCGTCTTCACCATCATGGCGGTGATCGCCATGGGGCCGACGCTGGCGCTGACCCACCTGCCGCCGCTGGCGCTGCCGGCGATCCTGGCCGTGACCACGGCCTTCATCGTCTGCGGCAGCGGCCGCTTCGTGCCGGCGATGGCGCTGATCAGCGCGACCGTCCCGCCGCAGCTGCGCGGCACCTTCATGAGCCTGAACAGCGCCACCCAATCGGCCGCGAGCGGCGCGGCGGTGGTGGTCGCCGGCCTGGTCATCGGGCCGACCGGCGCGCAGGCGCCCCTGCAGCACTACGGCACGCTCGGCTGGATGTCGTGCGCGGCCGCGCTGCTCGCGCTGATCCTGGTGCGCCGGCTCGAGCGCGCGCCCGTGGGCACCGCCGGACCGGCCGGGCTGGCGGCCGAGGTCTGACGTCACTTCGCGAGGTCGCCCGCCGCCTTGTCGAAGTTGGCGATGCACTGCTGCAATTCGGCGATGAGCGTCTCCCCGCTCGCGCCCGATTCGTACTCCAGCGACAACAGGCCCTTGAAGTGCTGCCGCTTGAGCTCGCCGAGCATCGCCGCGAGTCCGGCCTTGCCGGTGCCGAGCGGCACGTCGCGCGCGCCCTGGCCGATCTTATCGGTGTCCTTGAAGTGCGCACTGATGACGTGGCCATCGAGCTGCTTCAGGCAGGCGACGGGGTCGAGCCCGGAACGCGCCCAGTGGCCGGTGTCGGCGCACGCCCCGATCGCCGCGCTGTGGCCCATGATGGCGGCCAGCACGGACTCCGGGTTCCAGTAGGGCGACGGCTTGGGGTGATCGTGGATCGCGACCTTGATGCCGAATTCGGCAGTCAGCGTGTCGAGGGTCGCGAAAGCGTCCGCGCCGGGCTCCGAGACCAGCACGCCGATGCCGAGGTCCTTCGCATATTGGAAGACCGCGCGGTCGGCGACGGTGTCCTTGCCGAGCGGAACCACGCCATAACCGAGCGCGGTGACGCCGTACTCCGCGAGCTTCTGCGCGATCGCCGCGCGCAATTCAGGTGTCGACTTGTGGTCGGTGTTCACCGGCTGCTCGGCGCTGAAGCGCTGACCCGGGTTGATCTCGATGTAGCGCAGGCCGAGGCGCCTGGTGATGGCCAGGGTCTCGACCAGGGTGAGTTTATTGAACGTGTAGCACTTGGTCGCGAGGTGCCAGCCGAGCTGCTCCGCCGCGTGGTCGTCGCGCACCGCATCCGCGGCCTGGAGCGCGCCGGAGAGCGACGAAGCGAGGAGGGCGAGGGCGAGCAGGATGCGCGGATTCATAATCGGTTCCGGAGGATGTGGCTGGGTGCGAGGGGCTGCGCCGCCGCCCGCTCGGGACTCAGTCGGCGAGCAGCGGCTTGATGATCCCGACCCAGATCGCGTAGCCCATCGCGTTCATGTGCAGTTTGTCGTCACCGAAGAGTTCGGGGCGCGGCTGCCCCTCGGCGCTGAGCATGGGCGTGTAGATGTCGACCAGGCTCGCTTCCGGGTGCGTGGCAGTGAAGGCCTTCACCAGGGCGTTGGTCTGCGTGATCTCCGGCATCAGCTTGACGCGCGCCGGGCTCGGCTTGATGGCGATGAAGTAGATGTGGGCCGCCGGCAGCGCCGCGTGGACCTTGGCGGTGATGCCCGCGAAGTCCCCCGCCACCTGGGCGGGCGTGCGCTTCGCGGCCAGGTCGTTGTCACCGGCGTAGACGAAAACGCGCTTGGGCTTGTAGGGTAGGATGATGCGCTCGGCGTAGAATAGCGAGTCGGAGATCTGCGAACCGCCGAAGCCGCGCTTGATGACCGGCGCCGGCGCGAAGTCCTGGAGCAGGGTCTGCCACTTCACGATGCTCGAGCTGCCGACGAAGACGTTGCCGCCGGGCGCGGGGAGGCTCTTGGCGTCGGCCGCCTCGAAGGCCTTGATCTCTTTTTCCCAGCGCTCGGGACCGGCGGGCGGGTGGGCGGCCTCGGCGTGCGCGCCACCCACAGCGGGGGCGGCGCCGGCGTCAGCGGCACCCAGGAACGGCTGCCCGACGGCGAGGAGGACGAGGAGGGCGAGGGTCTTCACGGAGGGCTCCTGGAGGGCGCGCGGGGATTGCAGGGTCGCGTGGCAGCACGGAAGGCCAGCGCTCACTGCGCGTGCGGGCGCCTACGTGCAGATACGCGCGACCGCGGCCGGGCGTTGCCGAAGCGCGCGCACGGACTAAGAGCGTGTGGGTGCCACGGCACCCCGGCCTCGGCACCCCCAGGACCTCCACCATGGCCCGCCCCCGCCTGCTCACCCTCGTCCTGTTCGCCACCATCCTGGCGGCGCCGGCCGAGGATGGCCTGCGCCTGCCGGGCTGGACCGCCTACGCCCACCCCGATCCCGACGCGCTGACCATCCGCTCGCCGCAAGGTGCCGAGGGCTGGAGCG
>JACDGQ010000176.1 GCA_013821615.1 Planctomycetota bacterium | reverse complement strand
CACCCGACCACGTAGACGGTGATGAACAGCAGCACCCACACGATGTCGACGAAGTGCCAGTACCAGGAGGCCGCCACCACCGCGAAGTGGCGCTTGCCCTGGAAATGGCCGAACTCGAGGCGCATCAGCACCATGAACAGCATGATCAGGCCGATGGCGACGTGCAGGCCATGGAACCCGGTGCCGACGTAGAAGCACGACGCGAACGCCGACGCCGACGAGTCGCTGATCGCCTCGCCGGTCGGGTAGAAGCCCTTCTGGATGAGCTCGCCCCACTCATAGCCCTGGAAGCCGAGGAAGGCGACGCCGAGCAGGATGGTGCAGACGAACAGGATCTTGGCCGTCATCACCTTGTGATGCTGCAGAGCGTGGTGCGCGAACTCGCAGGTCACCGAGCTGAACAGCAGCAGGAACGTGGCGTAGGCGACGGTCGGGCCGCCGAACTCCATGCCTTCCACCGGACCGAACTGCGGGTCCCAGAACTTCTTGTAGTAGAAGTAGCTGAACACTGCGCCGAATGCCATCAGCTCGCCAGTGAGGAAGAGCAGGATGAAGGCCTGCAGGTCGGTCTGCTGCTTGGCCACGTCGTGGCTGATCAGTTTCTCGCGGATGATCTGGTTGCACCAGCCCATCAGGCAGTACAGGAAGATCAGGCCACCCAAGCCGACGAGGATGAGACCGACGGTGGGGTTGGTCAGCGGACCCCACCACCACGACTTGTTGAGCGTGCCGAGCAGCGAGACCACGCCGAAGGGCACCAGGGTCAGCCCGCCCGTGACCAGCAGCGGCCACAGGCTCGGCGGCGGCACGTGGCTCATCGGATCTTCGTGGCTGTCGTGCTCAGCCGTGGGGACGTGGTCGCTCATCGTGCCGGTTCCTTCGCTGCGCCATCCGCTGGGACTGGGACCGCCGCATCCGCCGCGTGGGCGGCCTGCAGGCGTTGCCATTCCTTGGGATCCTTGGGGAGTCCCGCGTGGGTGAAAATGATGATGAAGGCCACCATCAGGGCAAGGCTGAGGCCGCCCAGGATGAGGCCGAGGATGAGGTTCTTGCGGCGCAGGTCGGCCGGGATCGGGCTGGCGTCGTTCATGGTGCGGGAACCGTGCCTGGCAGGGCCGGCGCGGCCGGCGCGCCGCCCAGCGGCGGATTGCCCGCGGCGCCGGGCGTGACGATGCCCTCGCCCATGACCTGCTCCTGGCGGCGCTTCAGCAGCGCGTCGTTCTCGTCCCCCGCGCGCATGCGGAACAATCCATAGCGGATGGTCACGGTGCGGATGCGCGGATCGAGGTCCTGGTTGAAGGTGAACACCACCGGGAAGTCGCGGGTCTCGTGCGGGCCGATGGTCTGGTTGGTGAAGCAGAAGCACACCTTCATGCCGAACGCGGTGGTGGCGGTGATCGGGCTGACCTGGTGGATCGGCCGGAAGGCCACTGCCTCGTCCGAGATGTTCTTGAAGTGGTAGGTGTTGCGCCCGTCGGTGCCGACCTCGTACTGGATCTCGGCCTGGTCGGGGTAGAAGCGCACCGGCAGCCCGTCGTAGGGCGAGCCTTCGAAGTTGATGGTGATGAAACGGCCGGTGTGCACCGTCGGGGCGAGCGCCGCCGCCGGATTGTTCGGACTGAGCTGGGTGCCCGACATCCGGCACCACAGTCCGTAGAACGCCTTGAAGAAGAACAGGAAGAACACCAGCATGACCACCGGCAAGGTCACCACCGCGATGAGCAGGAGGCGGCCGCGGCCCGCCGCGGCCGCGCGGCCGGCGGGCAGGGACGAAGGCAGCGGTGGGTGGGCGGCGTGGTCCATGGGGCTTCAGCGTTTGGCGAAGGCGTCAGCGATCATGCCGACGAACAGCGCCGCGATGTAGATGATCGAGAAGCGGAACAGGGGCATGGTCGGCAGCACCGGGCGGTGGCGCCACAGCACCAGCGTCCAGCCCAGGAACACCGCGCCCAGGACCAGCGCCAGCCCGGTGTAATACGGGCTGCGCTCGAAGGCCGGCACCAGCACCGGCACGGCGAGCGTCGCCGCGACCAGCACGATGGTGTAGATGAAGATCTGGCGGGTGGTCTCGTCAACGCCCTTGACCACCGGCAGCATCGGGATGCCGGCGCGCGCATAGTCGTCCTTCAGGCGGATGGCCAGCGCCCACACGTGCGGCGGCGTCCACAGGAAGATCAGGCCGAACATCGCCAGCGGCGCGAGGTCGATGCGGTCGCACATCGCCGCCCACGCGATCAGCGGGCCCATCGCGCCCGGCACGCCGCCGATGACGATGTTCAGCCAGTGGCGCGGCTTGAGCCACAGGGTGTAGAAGAAGCTGTAATAGATGACCGTGGCCAGGCCCAGCCCGGCGGCCAGCCAGCTGCCGTAGAAGCCGAGCAGGATCCACTCGGCGATGATCAGCTGCACGATCGCGAACAGCCACGCACCACCCACGCTGATGCGTCCCGACGGCAGCGGCCGCCGCGAGCGCGTGCGGTTCATCAGCGCGTCCTTCTTCAGCTCGAAGATCTGGTTGAGGGTGTTGGCCACCCCCCCGACTGCGAACAGCGCGACCAGGCACGGCCAGATGAAGGACCAGTCGGTGGCATGGTGCCCCTCGACCACGATCGCCGCGTAGCCGGTGAAGATCGCCACCAGGGTGATGCGGTACTTGGTGAGGATGAGCAGATCCTTCACCAGGCGCGCGAAACGGATGGCTTTCCGCGCCGCCGGCGCGCGCAGGACGAGGGCGGTCATGGCCGCCCCCCTGCCGACCCCGCCGCGACCACCGGCTGGGGCGCCACGATCACCAGGCGCGCACCGGCGCCACGGCGCACGTCGAAGGCCGCCAGCACCAAACTCATCAAAAGGCACATGCCCATGAACTGGTGCGCGAGCGAAACCAGCGGGGTGAAGCCGCTGTAGACGTTGCCGATGCCGAGCACCACCTGCACCGCGACGAAGGTCGCCGAGATGCGCAGGGCCAGGCGCAGCCGTTCCGGCACCTCTGCACCGCGCCACGCGACCACGTAGAGCGCGACCAGCGTCACCACCAGCAGGGTCGCCATCCAGTGGTGGATCCACTGGTGCAGCGCGGCGTTGTCGAGCAGGTTCCAGGACAGCGGCTTGAAGCCCTCCCAGAGGAACGCGGGCGACATCTTCCAGGCCTGCGAGATCACCGTCGGCTCGTTGGCGCGGCTGCCCGCGACCAGCGCGCCGCAAACCAGCTGCAGCCAGGCCAGCGCCAGGGCAGCGTGGACCAGTACCGCCAGCGCCGTGGGGCGCGGGCGCGCGGCACGCTCGCCATCGAGCAGGCGCAGGATCGCCACCAGGACGCACGCGAGCACGATGCCGGCGTTGGCCTGGTGCAGGAACAGCCAGTGGGTGTTGGTGCCGCTCTGGACCAGCAGGCCGCCGAGCGCGGCCTGGGCGATGATGAAGATGCCGGCCACCGCCATCGGCCCGCCGATGCGGCGGCGCAGGTCGGCGCGGCGCAGGGCCACGGTCACGCAGCCGGCGCCGAGGACGCCGACCAGGGCGGCCAGCAGGCGGTGGCTCCACTCGGTCAGGAACATGCCCTTGAACTCGGCGAGGTCGCCGGCCTGGCGGCCGAGGTTGCCGGGCGCGAGCTCGCCGCGACGCACGCGCTGAGCCAGCCGCTCCTGGTCGGCGTCGTAGCCGGCCTTGACCGCGTCCCAGCCGGCCGCGGTCAGCGGCGGCAGCAGGCTACCGTTGATGATCGGCCACTGCGGGATCGCCACGCCCGCGCCGGAGAGCCGCACCCAGCCGCCGATGGTGTTCAGCGCGAACAGCATCACGAACAGCACGCCCAGCCACGGCGCCACCGACAGCGCCGCGCGCCCCGCGTCAGTCGCGGGGCCGAGGCCGGAGGCCATGGGTGGTGAGGCGGTGAGCACGGGACATGGACCTCGGGAGGCGGCACGGATCGAAACACGGAAAACAGCCCGGAAAGCGGCGCACGCAGGCGCGCGTCATCAGGTTCAGTGATGGCCCATCTGGTCAGCGACCGGGATGGGCGGCACCTTGACGAAGTTGTAGACCGGCGGCGGGCAGCTGGTCGCCCACTCGAAACCCTGCTGGACGTCGTTGATGTTCCACGGATCGTCGACGGTGATCTTCGGGCGACGGTAGCTGACGATCAGGTCGATGAAGAAGATCAGCGACGAGGCGAATGTCAGCAGGTAGCCCACGGTGGTCAGGTAGTTCGAGAACTTGAAGTCGGCGTAGTACACCGGCACGCGCCGCGCCATGCCGTTGGCGCCGCTCAGGTGCATGGCGAAGAAGGCCATGAACACGCCGATGAACATCAGCCAGAACACCCACGAGCCGGCCTTCTCGCTGAGAAAATGGCCGCTCATCTTGGGCCACCAGAAGTAGGTCATCGCGAACAGCAGCATCACCGAGCCGCCGACCAGGACCATGTGGAAGTGGCCGACCACGAAGTAGGTATCGGTGAGCGTGATGTCGATCGGTACCAGGGCCAGGATCAGGCCCCCGAAGCCACCCAGGGTGAACAGCACGATGAAGCCGCAGGCGAACTTCATCGCCGTGGTGAAGCGGATCGAGCCCCCCCACATGGTCGCCAGCCACGAGAAGATCTTGATGCCGGTCGGCACGCCGATGACCAGCGAGGCGTACATGAAGTAGGCCTGCAGGATGGTCGGCATGCCCACCGAGAACATGTGGTGCGCCCACACCATGAAGCCGAGACCGGTGATCGAGCCGGTCGCGATGACCATGCCCATGTAGCCGAAGATCTTCTTGCGCGAGAACGCCGCGATGACGTGGCTGATCGCGCCGAAGCCGGGCAGGATCATGATGTAGACCGCCGGGTGGCTGTAGAACCAGAAGATGTGCTGATAGAGCACCGGGTCGCCACCCGCCGAGGCGCGCGTGAAATTGGTGCCGAAGTTGCGGTCCATCAGGATCATGGTCACGGCCGCGGCCAGCACCGGCGTGGCGGTGAGCTGGATGATCGACACGAACATGGTCGCCCAGGCGAACAGCGGCAGCTGGCTCCACTTCATCTCCGGCGCCTTGAGGTTGGCGATGGTGACGATGAAGTTGATCGCCGCGAGGATCGAGCTGACGCCCGCGAGGTGGATGCCCATCACCCACATGTCCTGGCCCGGCTTGACGCCCGCGCCGAGCAGCGACAGCGGCGGGTAGGCGGTCCAGCCCGAAGCGGCGGCGCCGCCCTGGACGAAGAAGCTCGAAAGCATGAGCAGCGCGGCGGGGATGAGCAGCCAGAAGCCGAAGGCGTTCATCTTCGGGAAGGCCATGTCGCGCGCGCCGACCATGATCGGCACGATGTAGTTGGCGAAGGCGATGAAGCCGGGGATGATGGTGAAGAAGATCATCACCGAGGCGTGCATGGTGACCATCTGGTTGTACAGGTCCTGATCACCGAACAGGCCGTCGTGGCCGCTGAACAGGCTGAACGGTTCGTTGACGCCCGCGATGTGTGCAGCCTGCAGGGCCTCGATCACCGCGCCCGGGGTGGCGAGCTGGAAGCGGATCAGGCCGGCCATGAAGCCGCCGACCAGGCCCATAGTGACGGTGAACCAGAAGTACATCAGGCCGATCTTCTTGTGATCGACGGTGGTCAGCCAGTCCATCAGCCCGGAGTAGCGCTTGATCTCGAGCGACGGCATCGGCTCGTTGGCGGTGCGTTGCATGGGGGCTCCTACGGCGCCTGGTGTGCGGCGAGCGCGGGCTCGCCCGCGGGCACGGGGATGGTGACGGCGGCGAGCTGGTCATCGACCAGCTTGCGGCGCGCGCGCACCGCGTCCTGGAGGGCCTTGTCGGCCTGCCGGGCATCACCGACTGGCTTGGCGATGCCGAGCTGCTCGGCGAACGAGCTGTTGGCCGGGGGCAGGCCGCGCAGCCACGAGGCGTAGTTCGACGCGATCCAGTAGCTCAGCGCGAAGCGGTGGGCAGCGCTGGGCTCTTTGCCCAGGTACGCGGCGACCGCGGCCTTGAGCTTGTCGGCGTCGAAGGCGGTGCCGGGCGCGGGCTTGATCGCGTCCCACACCGGGCCGGTGTCGTCGCGGTGCCGGAGCAGCTCGTAGTAGCGGGCGGCAGTGTCGTCATCGACCACCACCGCGCTGATCAGCATGATGCCGTGGTCGCGGCCGCACAGCTCGGCGCACTGGCCCTTGTAGATGCCGAGCGTGTCCGGGGTGAACCAGGTGTTGGTGAAGCGACCCATGATGGCGTCCTTCTTGACGCCGAAGGCCGGGATCCACCACGCGTGGTTGACGTCCTGCGAGGTGATGTTGAGCACCACCGTGCGGCCCTTGGTCAGCACCACCGGCTCCTGCAAGAAGGCCACGTCCAGGCTGGTGGAGAGCGATTCTTTCTTCGCCGCATTCGGGTCCTTGTAGATGCCCTTGTACTCGTAGGCCCAGGCGAACTGCCGCCCGGTGACGGTGATCACCTGCTGGTCCTTCTTCTCGGCGGGCGGCAGCTCCATGTAGTAGAGCACTTCGTAGACGGGCAACGCGACCACCGCCAGGGCGAGGCAGGGGATGGCCGTCCAGATGATCTCGATGCGCGCGTTGTGGGTGAAGGTCGCCGGCTTGCGCCCATCGCCGCGGTCGCGGAATTTCCAGATCACCACCAGCAGCAGCACCAGCGGCAGGACCAGGAAGGGCAGGAACACGATCGAGCTGAACCAGGTCATGCTCACCACGCGGCGCGCCACGTCGCTGGCCGGGGCGTTGAACGGATTCTTGGTGACGATGATCGGGTTGCCGTTCTCGTCGAGGGCGTAGATGTTGGGATTCAGCAGGTTGACGAACTGGTCGACCGTGGCGGCCAGGGTGGGCG